>JALYZZ010000044.1 GCA_030948675.1 Bacteroidota bacterium
CTAATAATTTGAGGCGGCAAGCGCAGGGGTTGGCTCCCATTAATTTTACGCTTACTGATGACAATCCCACAAGGCTTAACAACACTGCCAATAATACAAACACGATTGTACCGGTTGAAGTACTGCCTTATTTAAGCGGAACAGCAGGACTTGTCAATACAGACTGGCAAGACCAGATCTATCGGAAAGCGTTGATGCAGGATCATTCAATATCTGTTTCGGGCGGATCAGATAATTTACGTTACTATACTTCGCTGGAATATTTGAACCAGGATGGAATCATTATCAACAGCAATTTTAAACGTTACGGTGCACGCATTAATCTTGATGGCAACACCGGCCCTTTTAAATTTGGCTTAAACTTCAATCCTTCTGCTACCACAGAAAACAGGGTAAACAGCGATGGTACTTATGCGAGTGCAGAAGGCGGCGGCGTGGTTGCATCTGCTTTGCACTACTCTCCTATCTGGCCTGTATACAAGCCTGATGGATCTTACAGTTTTGCTGAGAATTCCTGGAACGGTGATGCAAAAACAATCCTTCCCAGCGGCACTGTAATAAGTGGAAATAACCAGACACAGGCATGGAACCCGGTAGCTTTGGCAACGATGCAAAAATATAACGTGAACTCTATGAGAATGCTTGGCAATATTTTCGCAGAAGCTGCTTTTACAAAAGATCTCAGGTATCGCGTTACAGTTGGTTATGATCTGTTTAACTATCGCACCGACCGATTCAGGCCTTCTAATATTCCATTGGCAAATACTGCTGGTAATCCAGAATCGGTGGCAACTGGCTCATCAGAAACAGGCAATTCTCTCAACTGGCTGGTAGAGCAAACTGTTACATACAACAAGAAAATAAAGGAGCATAGTTTCTCGTTGCTGGGCGGATGGTCAATTCAAAAAGATGATGCAAAAAGCAGTTACGCATTTGCTTCGTCAGGCTTTATCAGTAACCAAATTCCAACACTGAACGCGGGAATTGTTACCGCAGGAAATTCCTTTGAAAGTCAGTGGACTTTAGCATCCGGTATCGCCAGGATACAGTATAATTATGCAGGAAGATACCTGCTGACTGCTTCCATGAGAGCGGATGGCTCATCCAAGTTTGGAAGCAACAATCGCTGGGGGTATTTTCCTTCTGTATCTGCAGGATGGAGGTTGTCTGACGAAAAATTTCTGTTGAACTCAAAAGTTTTCTCAGATCTGAAACTACGTGCCAGCTATGGCCTTACAGGTAATTTCAAAATCCCTAACTATGGGGCCTTAGGTTCACTGTCATACTATGCGTATGTGTTTGGAGGAGCCACCCCGGGTGCGGTTAATGGTGCGGCGCCAAGCAGCCAGCCCAACCCAAATTTGAGTTGGGAGAAAACAGCGCAGGCTGATGTGGGCCTCGACGGGGGATTATTCGGCAACAAGCTGACCTTCTCATTTGATTATTATAACAGCAACACCACCGACCTGCTGCTAAATGTGCCTGTTCCACTGTCAACCGGCTTTAGTACCCAATTGGTCAACATCGGTAAGGTAAACAACAAAGGGTTTGAAGTGACCCTTGGAACAAGACAAAAACTGGGTAGTGTCACCTGGAATGCGTCTGCCAACTATTCTACCAATAGGAACAAAGTTATTGAGCTAGGTCCTGGTAACGCTGATATTATTAATACAGGGTCTGTCGCAAACGCTTATTTCATCACCCGGGTAGGAGAGCCAATTGGTTCTTATTTTTTGCCAAAACAATTGGGCGTGTTTAAAACACAGGCAGAAGTAAATGGGTATCCTCATTTTATGGACGCTCCAAGCAACTATGATTTAGCAACTTCAAAGCCTGGCGATTTCAAATTTCTGGACGCGGATGGCGATAAGGTAATTGACCTAACTAAAGACCGGGTAGTCATTGGTAGCTATCAGCCTAAATTTACGTACGGCTTTGCCACTGATCTTACCTGGAAGGGATTTGACATTGGGGCTTCTTTACAAGGAGTATATGGAAACAAAATCCTTAATCTTGCGCGCCGGTATTTTTATAACCACGAGGGAAACATGAACAACTATGCCGGAGCAGTAAATAGGTGGAAGTCTGAAGCAGACCCGGGAAGTGGCGAAAATGTGAGAGCTAACAGGGTCGGTAAGGGACAAAACGGTATTACCTCATCATGGCATGTGGAAGATGGAAGTTACCTGAGAATTAGAAATATTACTATCGGCTACTCACTGCACGGAAACAGGTTACAAAGTATGGGTATGACCAGGGCAAGATTTTATGTCAGTCTTCAAAATCCATTTACGTTTACCAAATACCTCGGCTACAATCCTGAAGTATCTAACCGTACCGCTACTACTACCAACGGCGAAGACTACGGTGTTTATCCAACATCCAAAACTGTTTCTGTGGGTATTAATGTTACTTTATAAAACACCGGCAATGAAAAATTACAAAAGCTATATACTCCTTTTTGCTGCACCGGCTATCATGCTGACTTCCTGCAAAAAATTCCTCGACTTAAAGCCCATTGACTCACCCACTGAGAGCAACTTTTATGTAGACGAAAAAGGTCTGCAGGGTGGGTTGACCGCTTGCTACGACGCACTGCAGGACAATGGCTTGTATGGCAATATCCTGCTTTCCCTAACCGAAATTCGCAGCGACAACATGGAAGATAACGACCAGGGTGCCAGCGGTGGAGTACGTTACCAGATTGAGTCTTTCTCCGAGAGACCAGACAATACCCTCGTCACCGAAGCATGGCTTGCTTCTTTCAGAGCGATATATCGATGCAATGTGGTGTTGAACAGAGCGCCTGATATAACGATGGACTCCACAAGAAAGAAACAAATCATCGGGGAAGCATCGTTCCTCCGTGCGTTGAATTATTTCAATGCGACCCGCTTGTGGGGCAAGCTTCCACTAATTATTAAGCCCCAGTCAAGTGACGAAGCCAGAAGTAATACAAGGGCCGATACCACTGCTATTTACGCACAAATCATTTCCGACCTCACCGTTGCTGTTAATAATCTACCTACCACCTGGCCAGATGCACAACGCGGCAGGGCCACCAGCTATGCTGCACGCGGCTTGTTGGCAAAGGTATATTTGTATCAGAAAAAATGGGATTTGGTGGTGTCTACGATCCAGCCACTGATTGATGCTATCAATGCAGGTACCATCGTTAGCCTGGTACCACAGCCGCTTACATTTCCAAATGCTACCAAGACCAGTAAGGATATTCTTTTTTCTGCAAGATTTCTTTTAGGTGGTATTGGCGAATCTGCTAACCAAAACAATCGTTTCAATAATGTAGGAGGCAATAATTCGATCATCCTGCCTCAGTCACTATTCGAGGCAAATGATAATAGAAAAGCGCTTGTTGCTCCAACAAGCGCAGGCGGAAAAAGGCCTGGTAAGTACGATGGACCGTCAGTAAATAATGAAACCAGCATGGACATACCTATTATTCGTTGCGCCGAAGCCATGCTCATTTATGCGGAAGCACTCAATGAAATCAACTATCCAAATACAAATGCATTTACCGCCCTCAACGCAGTACGAACAAATGCCGGCATCACGCCACTTACAACAGCTACGCTAACCAGCCAGGCCAGCTTCCGCACCGCAGTGTATAAAGAGCGGAGGCTTGAACTTGCACTAGAATTAGATCGCTGGTTTGATATTGTTCGCACAGGCCAGATGGGTGCAGTCTTTCCACTAGTGAATGGTTTCAGAAGATATTACCCCGTTCCGCAAACCGAAATACAAAACATTACCAACCAGGCCGGGTGGCAGAATGATGGATATTAGGTTATGTAATCGATTTTTGAATGATGAAAGCTACTTTGGTGGCTTTTGTTTTTTTATTTAGTTGGCGGGGAAGTTTGATGGGGGCATTGTCACTTACTTGTACGGTTTGTAGGTGTCTCCGCAGGTATGGCAACAAGCCTTTGTTGTGTCTTTTGACCAACAACTGTAGCGTCGGCTACTGGTTCGATAAGCTCTGCTTCAGTTGCAGGTGATAACACCATGCAACGGCAGCGCTGCAAGGAACACCGGCACGGGCATAGGAATAACGTTGATCAATGTGACCAAAACCAGTAATAACAATAAGGATTGTACATTGTAAACAGGATTTAAGAAACGATTTGCAAACCTGCTTCCCCCTGCTCTCGTAGTGTTCCGCTTTCACAAAATAGTTTTAGCTTTATGAAAATTGAAAACTATGAAAGTGCCATTAAAAAATGTTGTTTGGAAAGAGGGGGAGTTTTATGTAGCTCAATGCCTAAATGTGGAAGTTTCAAGTTTTGGAGACAGTAAGGAGGAAGCTTTAAAAAATTTACAAGAAGCTTTAGATTTATATTTTGAAGACATGCCGGTTAATGATGCTCTTAGAATAGATCAGGTAGAAATTATTTCAACGGAAATGGAACATGCCTAAACTTTATTCTTCTGATGAAATATTGAAAGTATTGGAGAGACACGGCTTTGACTTTGTTTCTCAAAATGGTAGTCATATTAAATACCGTAAAACAGGTAGTCCAACTTTAACCGTCATCGTTCCTGCTAACAGAAAGCAAATTCCTTTTGGCACCTTCCATTCCATCCTTAAACAATCAACACTTTCAAAAGGCGATTTTGAGAAATAAGGTTTCGTCCCGCTGTAGTCTCTTCCTCTTAGCCTTGTGGGTAAGCAGGGGCGCCGGCATGTAGCCCCCGCTCGTTTAAGTGTTCGGCAGGACACTTAAATGGAAGAGAAAAACCAGGACTGTGTCCGGTAGAATTTAAACCAGTTTCGAAGTCTTTTCTACCTTTCATTGTTTTACAATAATCTGTTTGGTCCTGCCTGGTCTCGTGTCTTAGTCGTGCGGGTCCCCGCTCGTTTAAGTGTTGCTGCGCACTCCGTGTTCCGCAGGACAACTACGGAGGTAAATGGTACACTACACGGTATCTGGTATTTTAAAACCCAATGCTGCAGTTCCTTGTGAGGCTTTGTATTTTGTTATAGATGCCATCTGCATACTTAACGTCCCATCTAACTTTTCCCAAATACCAGACTGTGTTCTGGCTTTTCATTGAAGCTCCGTAGTCGAAGACATACGGATAGCTGTATTTAGTTGGTTTACATTTTTTATTCTTAGCAAAAATATACAGATAATTTTTGGTGGCAGTATGGGTAAGCTTAGTTAGATAAACAACACATCGAAAAGTCGTAAAGACAAAGCAACATCCAAACAAAAAAGCACAAAAATAGGCGGTGGAAAACCACCGCCTATCATTCACGTTTTTATTTTAACCAGATTACTTTATATCAAAGCGGTCAAGGTTCATCACTTTATTCCATGCAGCTACAAAGTCCTTTACAAATTTTTCTTTTGCATCGGCACTCGCGTACACTTCGGCTACAGCTCTGAGCTCTGAATTGGAACCGAACACCAGGTCAGCGCGGGTAGCGCTCCATTTAGGCTGGCTTGTTTTGCGGTCAGTGCCCAAATACACTTCCTTGTCTTCGCCCATTGCCTTCCAGGCTGTTCCCATGTCTAACAGGTTTACAAAAAAGTCATTGGTTAAGACCCCGGGTCGATTGGTAAAAATGCCGTGCTTAGAACTATCAAAATTTGTATTTAGGGCACGCATGCCACCAATTAAAACAGTTAACTCCGGAACTGTAAGTGTAAGCAACTGCGCTTTGTCAATTAACATAGCTTCTGTGGAGGCTTCTGCATTAAACCTGCGGTAATTCCGAAACCCATCCGCTTGTGGCTCAAGGTATTGGAAGGATACTACATCCGTATTTTCTGCAGAAGCATCCATACGACCAGCGATAAAGGGCACTGCTATTTTAAAACCGGCATCGGTAGCTGCTTTCTCCACCGCAGCACATCCTGCCAAAACGATCAGGTCAGCCAGTGATATTCTTTTACCACCGTTAGTTCCCAAATTAAATTCTTGTTGAATACCTTCAAGAATAGATAAAGCTTTTGCCAGTTGAATCGGGTTGTTTACCTGCCAGTCTTTCTGCGGGGCCAGACGTATACGAGCACCATTAGCACCACCTCGTTTATCTGATCCACGGAAGGTACTTGCTGAGGCCCAGGCTGTAGAAGCCCATTCAGACACACTAAGACCGCTGTTTAAAATTCTATTTTTTAGTACCGCGACATCGTTTTCATTTACCAGGTCGTGGTTTAATGCAGGAATAGGATCTTGCCATAGCAATTCTTCTTGTGGTACATCTGCACCGAGATAGCGGGTAATAGGACCCATATCGCGATGCGTAAGTTTGAACCACGCACGTGAAAACGCATCTGCAAACGCATCCGGGTTTTCAAGAAAATGCCTGGATATTTTCTCATATTGCGGATCGAGTTTTAGAGATAAATCGGTAGTGAGCATCGTAGGACGGTGCTTCTTAGAGGGGTCAAAAGGGTCCGGAATAATTTCTCCGGCATCCTTCGCTACGAACTGATGCGCCCCACCCGGACTTTTGGTCAACTCCCACTCAAACTTAAAAAGGTTTTCAAAATAGTTGTTGCTCCACTGCGTGGGTGTAGTACTCCAGGTTACTTCAAGTCCGCTGGTAATGGCATCAGCGCCCTTGCCAGAGCGAAAACTGTTGTTCCATCCAAAGCCCTGCTGTTCTATTGCCGAAGCCTCTGGCTCTTTGCCCACATGGTCAGAAGTAGCAGCACCATGCGTTTTACCAAATGTATGTCCACCTGCAATTAACGCTACAGTCTCTTCGTCATTCATCGCCATACGACCAAAAGTGGTGCGTATATCTTTAGCGGCTGCAATCGGGTCCGGATTGCCATCAGGACCTTCCGGGTTTACGTAAATCAATCCCATGTGCGCTGCTGCCAGCGGCTCTTTGAGACCTCTTGAATGAATCTTTCCGTCTGCATCTTCGTCAGATGACACCACACCATGTGCAGGTACACCTTCAACCCCTTTGCCATAGCGATCTTCATTACCCAACCATGTGGTTTCTGAACCCCAATACACATCTTCTGCCGGCTCCCATACATCGGCTCGGCCTCCCGAAAAGCCAAAGGTTTTAAAGCCCATGCTTTCCAAAGCCACATTACCTGTTAGTACTATAAGGTCTGCCCATGAAATATTTTTTCCGTATTTCTGTTTAATTGGCCACAACAAACGTCTTGCTTTGTCAAGACTTACGTTATCCGGCCAGCTATTTAAAGGTGCAAAACGCTGCATGCCCATTCCTGCACCACCACGGCCATCAGTGACGCGGTAAGTTCCTGCGCTGTGCCAGGCCATGCGAATAAATAATCCACCATAGTGACCAAAATCGGCCGGCCACCAATCCTGTGAGTCAGTCATCAGCGCATGCAAGTCTGCCTTTAGCGCAGGCAAATCAAGGCTTTTAAAGGCTTCAGCATAATCAAAATCTTTATCCATAGGATCGGAAAGCGTAGCATACTGGCGCAGAATACCTACGTTTAGTTGATTAGGCCACCAGGTGCGATTTCTGGTTCCTTCTCCTGCGGCAGCCTGCTTCATGGCTCCATTATGAACGGGACATTTGCTGATGTCGTTTGATTCTTTTTCCATATTAATTTTTTCTGGTTATTAATTTTCTTGATTATTTTTTTAAAGTAACACAAACCGAATTTATACGAGCGGTCAAAATTAGTTGATTGAATAAATAATTCCACCAATTAACTTTATTATTTAGTAGCATTGGTCGATCAATAACCCGCAGTACCTTTTCACTTACAGGATATTTATCAAAATGTGATAGCTCTAATAATAAAACCCTGTTTACGTCTTCCTCTTTTCTCCATGTCACACAAGGTTATAAGAACTATACAATTAGTGTTGGTTGGTTAAGATCCAGCCGTTAATGAAATTTCTTGTCTTACTATATTGAACCCTATTAACATAGTTTGATCGTTCGATAATGTGGTGACAAGAGATGAGAGGATCAACTTCCCAGAAGTTTTGGAGAATAAAGTCAACTGCATGTTACCGCTTACTGATTTTATTATGACTGATTGTTTTCTGCCGACTACATTTAAATCTCTCTATCTTATCACTTCTCAAAGCCTCATGCTTGGTAGTCTTGCCCTTGGTTCTTTGCCGCCATAATTTAAAACTGCTTGCCTTCATTTGCTTTCGCATCAGTTTTATTACATCCTGCTGCTGAAAACCAAACTGCATTTCAATAGCTTCAAAACTTGTCCTGTCTTCCCATGCCATTTCTATAATGCGGTCTATGTCAATTGCGCTTAAAGTCTCCGGAATTGTCATTCTAATTTTTTATTTGCTTTTATTCATTCTGCATTTATCACTACAGTATTTCACTTCACCCCAAACTTTTTCCCATTTCTTCCGCCAGGTGAATGGCTTATTACATACCACACACATCTTCAAAGGGAGATTTCCTTTTTTAACTTGTTTCATTTCAATAAAATTGATTTTTTCTCCCTACTTCATTCATAGTGAGTTAAAAACAATTTTCAGTGTGTAATGTTTGTTCATAACATAAATTACCTGCATGGCATCTTACAGCATATCAGACATCGATTCGTGGGAACGTTTTTACCGGGCTAATTTTATCAACAGTCTTACCGGCTTTAAATCGGTTAATCTTATTGGAACTGTCAGTGACCGGGGACAGATCAATCTTGGTATTTTCAGCAGTATTGTACATATCGGTTCCAATCCTCCGTTAATTGGCTATATCAACCGGCCACTAAAAGCAGCGTCTCATACTCTGGTTAATATTAAGGCAACAGGAAATTATACCATCAATCATATCCATCCTTCTTTTTTACCGTCCGCCCATCAAACAAGTGCAAAGTATGAAGCCGGAATAAGTGAGTTTGGGGAAGTGGGATTAACACCGGAGTTTCATAAAAATATTAGTGCCCCTTTTGTAAAAGAAAGCGTTATTAAATATGCATTATCCCTGGAACAGATTATTCCTATTGAATTAAATGATACTTTTTTGGTGATTGGAAAAATTATGTTCATTCAAATTGAGAAGAATATTATTTCTGAAGATGGGTTTCTTCACCTTGATAAAGCAGACTCTATCTGCAGCAACGGGAATGACGGTTACTATACAACAGCATTGATCACACGTTATTCTTATGCCAAGCCTGGTATCGAACCACAAAAAATAAGTTAGTATGGCTTGGAGTATATTCAATCTCGCTATTGGGAGCACTTACTATACTTACTATGTTTATTTTTTTAGCAGATGACCGCTACGGTAGTTGGTTAAATGAGAATTGGTAGTGTGGTTTGGTTACTTGTCTTGAAAAACGCGCTTTAGTGCGGCACGGATTTAAGCAATGATTTGTAAACCTGCTTCAGGATTAAGAACAAACACTGTAAATCGTACTTAGAAATTAACCCCGGCATTATCAAGTTTTTTTAGGAAGGTTCAATTCCGTGGACGAAAATTGGATTTCCGTCGAGATAATTCGATTCCCATCGACGAAAATTGTAATTCCGTCGAAATAATTCGATTCCGGTCGAGATGAATTGATTCCTGTCGAAATAATCCAATTCCCGTCGAAACATTCCGGCTCCCGTCGCAACAATCGCATCCCCATCGAAGTAATCTTGTTCCCATCGAATTAATCTGATTACCGTCGCAGAAAATAGAATTGCCATTGAAGAAAATGTATTCCCGTCTTCGAAATCCGTTTCCGCACGCAAAAAATAAGTTGACCCAAATGGAATTGTGATCTACCACCGACGAAAAAAAGCCGCGGTGTTTAAACTATTTTGAAAGCAGGCACAGGGTAAGGTCGCACGGGGGGCTCATTGCTTTTTTGCCAATTGCACATTAAAAAAACATTAAGGTTTTTATTTAATGCAATTATTTTTTCTTTTATATGTTTTAGAGCATGGTAAAACACAGTTTTTATTCTACAACAAACCCACAAAAAAACAAAAATGTATATGAAAAAAACCACGAATGGTTTCGCAAAATTGACATGGGCCGACTTTCGTAAACAACTTGATGTTATTGTTAAGTCGATGACAGGAAACCCGAATTTTTCTACGCTACAGGCGCAGGTTACTGCCCTGGCCGCCGCTGCAGACGCGTATTACGTATTGGATACAAAAGCAGAAACGCGCGACAAAAATGTGCTCGTGGTTCGTAACCTGGCGCGCATAGAAATTACTAATATGCTGCATCGTCTTGGCTTTGGAGTAACCGCAGTATCTATCGGAAACGAAGAAATGCTCAGTTCTTCCGGCTTTCCTTTTACCCAACCACCTCAAAAGACAGTTCCACTTACGCAGCCAAACCCGCCGGTGCTGTCTGCAGGAGCAAACAAAGGAGTGATAAAAGTAAAGGCAAAGAGACAAAAGGGTACTGTCTCTTATAACTATTACATTACCCCCGCACCTACTGGCGGTAATACGCTAAGCGCAAGTGCGACCTGGGATGTTAGTTCACACAACGCGGGAAAATTTGACTTTGCCGATTTAGTCTCTTCTCAGCCCTATTTAATTAAAGTAGGCCTGGTAGGTGTAAGAGGCCAGGAGGTGATCAGCGATGCCATCTCGTACACCCCACAATAGTTTATCCTCACTGCATACCCTATCACCCGCTCGATCAGATAACCGTACATTCTGTGATCGCAACAATGTAAAAGCTCCCGCCAAATGCGGGGCTTTTTTTTGGGGTTACACACCGTTTTCGGACTTAAACTGCAAGATTGAATGCGTATCTGACTTGCGGATCCTTTGATGGAAAACGGCACAACACAAAACTGCGTGTACCGAATCGCAACAAGAAAACTGCAATAGAATGCTGATGAGTATCAGTGGATGAAATACAATGTGGTGATTTTGATTTATTTCGTATAATTGAGGTAATAAATGCGTTATACGTCATTCACCTACCTTCATTTTCATAGACATGTATTA
>JALYZZ010000051.1 GCA_030948675.1 Bacteroidota bacterium
ATGATATTCAAAATCAGTACAATGAGGCGTTGGCAAGACTTGACTCGGCTACAGGCAACAACACACAATTGCAGGGCGCTTTAACAGAAAGGCAAACGGAAATCAACAACCTGAAGAAACAAATTACTTCTATTACCACTAGAAAAAACGCAACTGCAGGGGAACTTGAGAGAGCAAGAGGTTTGATTAATCAGTTAAATATGCGGATTGACGATATGTATGCTGAAATACAAAAATTGAAGAATGAAAATCAAACCTTAGCCAGCTCAAACAAGAGGCTAAGTAGCGAAAAACAGCAGTTGACAACCGAAAAAAGTCAAATGCAGGAAAATTTACAGACTACAGAGTCAGCCCGTCATGATGTTGAAGACATCGCTTCAACCCTTCACGCCAGCAATATGAACATTACCCCTTTGCATGTAAAAGGCAATGGCAAAGAAAAAGAAACTACGACAGCAAAAAGAGTTGACTTACTGCGTATTTCTTTTGATGTAGATGAAAACAGAATTGCAACAACTGGTAACAAAGAAATTTACGTAGCTGTAACTGCACCTGATGGACGCCCTGTTACCATGGCTAGCGGAAGTGGTACTTTTGACACGCGCGAAGAAGGAACAAAAACGTATACTAACAAAGTAAACATCCCTTACGAGCAAGGTAAAAGATCTACCGTAAGCTTCGACTGGAAGCAGGAAGCGAAATATCAGTTAGGTCAGTATAAAATTGAAGTTTATCACAATGGCTTTAAAATTGGCGAAGGCACTAAAACCTTGAAAAAAGGCGGATTGTTTGGCTAGAAAGTATTAATCAGTACGTTTTGGTTATAAGAAAATCACTCATTATATGTAAAAGCAGGAGCAAGTTCTCCTGCTTTTTTTATGCTGCGAAAGTAGGTTTCTGTTTGATCAATTTCGAACACTAAGACTTATCCAATTTTTTATTTAACCGTTAAAAATACCTTGTTCAATTTTTACAAGATTGCTCTTAAAGAAGCACGGCCGATGTGAATAGTGCGGCTGCCGGCCGGTTGTCTTCCCTCGTATTGAAAACTCAGCTCCAGATTATTACCGAGCCGTTTTGTGAGGTCAAAATTCCATAGCATATTCTTACCAGGCAAAAGAGCATCAAGCATAATATAACTAACAGTAGTATTAGGAGCACCAGTATAATTAATATTTGTAAAGGTAAATTTGCCGGTTAAACTTGTATTATTGACGGAGTTGTACTTTCCCTCTATATTTAAAGAATTACTAACGGACTTTTCTCCGCCATATATCTGCCTGTTTTTTTTCTGATTAAAAAGATAGCTTGTAGCCAGCCTGTAACTAGTGCCGCTAGTATAAACTAGTTTTGGTTCTGAGGTTACAGTTTCTATTTCGTAATTACGATTATTGAACTTGGGTGTAAACAAAGAATTATTACCTGATTTTTGATTTATCTCAAAAGTATATTGACGAGCTGGACTCCAACGTGCTCGCAAACTCCATTCCTCTAATCGTCGACTTTCAAAACCATAAGTAAGAAGAGACTTATTTGAGTTCGTCAGGTTAGTAATATCAAATCCCCATTTACTACTAAAGCGATTAAAAGATACTGTATTAGAAAAAATATTGCTTAATGTAAGTAAAGAAGTGTCGTTAATGGCACCTTTAAAGGGATTGAAAACCAACAAACCAGTTGCAAGTTCTTTTTTACCTAATTGCAGCGCCGATTGAAAGTTTATTTTACCTATAAAACTTCCGATTTTTTTGTGTTTTATTGCTGCCGACAGTATCCTCGGATTTAATGAAACACTGTAGTTGAACTGTGTATAATTAGCTTTTACAAATTGATTGGTTGGGGTAAACACGCGGATATACTTCGCCTGGTCAGGAAACAAAGCAATTTCAAATTCATTAAGTTGCGGCACGCCATCTTTGTTATAATCATTCCATGCATACTCGCCGCGGCCCGCCGGAACTTCTATATAACTGAAGTCGCGTTTTTGTTCCTGGCCCGCTCCTGCTTCATATAAAACATTTCCTACCACGAAACCTTTAAACTCGTTAATAGCGTATTCTGCCCTTCCTAATATGCTTTTCTCTGTTTGTAGATTGGTCAACGATTTGTTGGTTACTTGTAACTGTCTGTAAGTGGCATTAAATCGAAATTGATGATGAGAGTTAGCTAATAATTCTGTTGATATACTTACATTATGACTACGATCTATCTGCTCAAGTCTTTTTGCGTAAGGAACTTCATCAGTTCTGGTAAAATAGGTGATTGCCCAACGATTATCCTTTGCCTGATTAGATTTTATATATGCTGATACGGTTGTAAATGCAAAGCTCGTTGCCGACACACTATCACTCTTGCTATCATGTATTTCGTTGTGCTCTAATGCATAAGAACCGCCAATCGTATAATTCTTTAAATGAGTTAATACTTTGCTTAGGTCTATAGACGGCCTAAGAAAGAAACCGTGACACCCGCGCGCATTTATGCTGGTATAGCTAAAAACGTCTCTTAGCTGCCATCCTTTCACTCTTTGATCTTGCATTAAAAGTTGTCTTGCCCCTTTATACCCATCACTTCTGATATAAGCAGAATACTGATATTTAAAACTGTTATTAGCAGAGTCGCCTATTTCCACGGTAGCAAAAGGCAATTGTTCCGTTGCTGCCACAGGTTGAAAATCAAGACCCCAATCACGATAAAATTCGACCGTTCTTAACCGCTCTACCGGATGAAAGTTTTTGTCTGCTAGTTCATATCCACCGTTTGCCTTTATCTGTAAAAACCTGCTGCGAGCAGTTCGTATGGCCATGAGCCGATTGATCGTAATTTTACCGGCAAACCCGTTATTGTCGCCTTTGTCTTTTACCGAAAGTGTGTTTACGTCATAATTACTGACTGCAAG
>JALYZZ010000078.1 GCA_030948675.1 Bacteroidota bacterium
GTTGCAGGATGAGACGGGCGGTTTTAATACATTCATTCCCTTAAAGTTTAGAAACCGTGATAATGCAATGAGCCACGTGCCTGAGAGCAGTATTGTAGAAGACATGAGAATGTATGCTATTGCAAGATTGTATATGGATAACTTCCCACACTTAAAAGCTTACTGGCCGATGCTGGGACGGCAAAATGCGCAACTTGCACTTTCATTTGGAGTAAACGATATCGATGGAACGATCGACGACTCCACCAAAATTTACTCCATGGCCGGAAGCGAAGAACAAACACCGACTATGAATACAAAAGAATTGGTTGCCCTGATAAAGCAGGTTAAAAGAGAACCGGTAGAAAGAGATACACTGTATAATGTTGTCAACAACTATAGCACAACTGGCGAAGAAGAGCTGGAAGTTGATCCGATTTTAAATTAATGGATTTACGCAAATAAGGCACATTTTTAAATGTATAGCATATCATGCAAGGCGAATTGCTACTGGTTAATTTTTAATAGGTCTAACTGTATAACCCTCGTTTCTCAATAACTGCAATACACCCTTCTCACCACCCAAATGTCCTGCGCCTACGGCAAACAAAGTGGAGCTATTTGTGGCAATCGCAGAGAAGCGGTCAACCCAATTGCGATTTCTGTTAAATAGTAGTAAGTCCATGTAATTACTGGTGCTGCTTTCCTCACTTGTGCTTAAATGATACAGTTTTTCAATGTCCTGGTCTTTATAAACCTGTATCATTTCATTGATTGCTTTCCGGTTTTTTTCGAGGCTGTCAATCGACTTTACCAGGTCCTTTGCCTGGTCGGCGTAAGGGATGCTATCAAAAATGCTAGCCTGAAAAGCAACTGTTTCAAGCCCTTTCGTTTCCTTTTTTTCTTTGTAGGCTTCATCAATAATTTTTATTTCTACACCGTTCTTTTTTTCACATGGCAATAAAAGTTCAAAGAGGCTCGAAGAGATCATTAATGGAGGTTGAAGTTCGAGTACCGAAAAGGGTACACCCGGCTGATATTTCTCGAAAAAGTTTTTGACTCTGGCGTACTCTTCCGGTTTCAATGCACGCTGCAAAGACTCACCATTTTTACTTCTTAACTCAAGAATACCATTCAGCAGTTCGGACGGGTTATCCAAGTCAACTTCAAGGTAAACCTGATCGGTATTTTTTATAAGAGACTTCACTATTTCGGTCAATACTGCATCTTCAGCACACATCAGGTGTATGGTACCAAAAAAGTACGAAGGCTTCCGGAGGTCTTTACCTGTTATTTCCCACAATAAACTTTTCCTATTTGCGGCAGTACTTAAAACAGGTTTGTTTCTGCACGATAAAAAAACGCCAATACCTACAAGCGAAAATATAGCTGACAAATATTTTTTCATTTTTTCTTTAAATAGTTCCAAAACGATTAACAATTGGCATGGTTTTACTACTATTATTCATGTTTTTTAAGGGTTTAGGGTTGAAAAGGAGGCTCAATTCTTTGAGCCTCTTACTTTTTTATATAATGTTAGTCTTTCTGTGCTAATCCTTATTCTTTAACAGTTCCATTTATTTATTTTTTCACTTCCGGATCTTCTAATACGCGATGCAGCAAGAGATCTTTACCTCCTTTTCAAAAGAACTGATGGGTATTTTCTTCTCCGTCTTTTTATTTTTGTAGAAAAAAAGCCCCTTCCGGAGCTTTAGATATAAATTAAAATTTTCGGGGGCAACTCAGCGATTTGTAACTTCCTCCGCCTGATGACCGGTTATCAAACCAGGGCAATCGAAAATCTATCTTTAATACAGTGAAGTAATAGAAGTCGTTTACCTTAGGGTTTCCCCGAGCTGTTCCGGCAGGTGGATATGTTGTTGGATTATTCTTTACTTCATCACCCCTGAAAGCAAAATCTACCGCCATCTGGCCTCTTGCTGCTAACAAAGTGTTCTCATCTACATACGTTTTGCTAACATCATCAAGATAGTCTGTTTTTAGCACCCTCAAGCCAAATTCAAATCCTACACGAATATCATCTGATAAGGCGTACTTCAATCCGCCACCAACAGGCACATTGATATCGGTTCTCTTATAATTTTTTCTGGACTGATAAAATCCCTGTCCTTCCGTACTTAGACCTTGCAAAAATACTTTTCCCCCTTGCGCATCGAACGTATACGGATTGAAATGAAAAAGTCCGATACCTAAAAAACCGTACGGTGTAAACTTCCGTTTGTCCAGCGACCACAAATCGTATTCGCCTATAAGGCTTACTTCGTAGATAGGGGTAGTAAAATTGAGGTTACGGGCTACCATATCTGCTCTGCCACTTAATTTATCATCTGCACCTACTGTTGCAATCGCAGCATCAAGTCGTCCTAACAAATGCTCGGTTGCGTGATAGCTTAAGCCACCGGCTATAACACCTTTAGCCTGCTGGAATGTATACCTCTTCTGCTGCAGATCACCATTATAATTAGCAAGACCTCCCATTAAGTGAATACTAAATGGTTGAGCATTCGCTACTGCTGTACAAAGAATAAAAATAATTATAAGCTGTTTTTTCATTTAAAACGATTATTTGGCTGGTTTTGCAAGAATAACGACGAAAATACGCCTCAAAACGAGCTTTTTTTTACTTTTGCAATCATTCTCAAAAACCATACTGTTATTTATTTTAGGGCTGCTCTTTATTAAATTATGTTTTTAATTATGCTAAAAACAGGTGTTTAACAGCTTTTTTTACTGTAAAGTAGAAGCGCGATTAGTTAAAGCAACTGTACAACTACAGTCCCAAACAGACAAAGTGTCTATTACCGGGAATTGATAAACGCACATTGATGATAATAATTGCTTAGGAGGTTAAAAAGTAACAGAGCTAGTGCAGGTCAATCGATGGTTTGATTTTATCAGTAGTTGTCATGATATTTTAAAGACAAAATATGGCTTAATTATGAAAAATATTTTTTCTGCTTTGTTGGTTTTATCTTTTTCCATTACCAGTTACGCTCAGAAAGAGATAAAAGTGGAGGAGGCAAAAGACCATTTGGGCGACAGTGTCAAAATCTGCACAAAAATTTTTGACACTAATTACGAAGAGAGTACTAAGGGCAGTCCAACATATTTATACACTACTGCTCATGATCCAAATACCACGCTCACATTTATCATCTGGGGCGAAAAAAGGAAGTTTTTTGATTATAAACCCGAGAAGGATTTAAAAGAGAGGGAAGTTTGCGTTACAGGCAAATTAGAGCTTTTGAAGGACAAACCGGTAATTGTAATTGACAAGCAAAGCCAGGTAGATATAAAATAGCTGCAGTAATTAAATGCCCCTCTCAGCTATCAGTAATGCTTTCAACAATTTCATTCATTCAACATATACTTGTCGATACCGCGAGACGGCTGCCATTTGTTTTTGGGCTCGTAGTAATGCCACAATAGAGCCGATACTTTTTTTATCAGCGACCACGACTCATTCTGCGGCTTCCAGCTTTGGTCTTTTATGTTTTTTGTGATGATACTAAATACATAGCTTCCATGAGGAGCATGCACCAGCACGGTTTCAGATCGGGAATCATCTACAGCACCTTGCTTTGATAATGTTTGTATATAGGGCGGTATTTCAGACAGTGCTGTTTCATCCCAATAAATCCTTCCCAAATTTCGCGACATTCGTTCGCTTGCCGCTTCGCTTACTGCTTTGCCCTGGTCGATGAGTGTGAAAAGGCGGCACATGTCTGCGGGTGTTGTTACCCCCCATCCGTACATTTTTCGCACATCTTCACGCCCCACAACCCGAGAATTAACGCGCATGTGCTCGATACCATTTTGTTGCAACCAATTGTTTACATAATCTCCACCGACCAATCCCTGTAACCACAGGCTCGCCGTGTTATCACTGAGGGTAATCATTAAAAGCGCCACTTTACTAAGTTGTATCGTATCTCCGTTTTTAAAAGAACCTAATATGTCTTCTCCTGCATATAGCAGCGAGTCACGGTATACCAGCTTCTGGTTATATTGCAGTTCACCCTTTTCTATTTTATCCATCACTCCACACTGAATGCTTACTTTAATCATACTTGCAGTGGGAAATAAAGTATCGGCATTAACAGCGGCTGTTCTGCCAGTTTTTAAATGCTGAACATACACGCCTACAGTTCCCTTAAATCCACTGATAAGTTCTTGCAACTTTGTCGTTAATTTTTCATCCGTCTGTGCATATATAGCCGGGCAAATTATTTGCAGACCACAAAAAAGCACCACCGACTGCAGCAGCCATTTAACTCTCTTTCCAGGAAGAGCGATTGATTTATAATTTTTAAACACCGACATTTTTTAAAAAGATTAGAAATGATGCTGACAGGTCAGGCAATATATACGACAACAGATTAAATTGGAAGATAACGGAAAATTATTTTTTGTCCCTTTGAATTATATTTCTTGCCTAAAATTATTCGAACATTTTTTTATACAACTACTTAACAAATGAATTTTTGCCAGACCTTTATTTTATGAATAAAAATCCTTTTAAAGTTCTCTTTCTCGATGTTGGCGGAGTGCTGCTGACGAACGGATGGGGGCACGACTCGCGCCAAAAAGCGGCAGACGAATTTGGCTTCGATTTTTTAGAAATGGAAGCGTTGCATAATTTTATTTTCAACGTGTATGAAATTGGTAGAATAACGTTGGATCAGTACCTTGACATCGTTGTTTTTAATAAACCGAGAGTATTTACCCGGGAGGATTTTAAAGCATTTATGTTTTCGAGATCATTAGAATTGCCGGGGATGCTGCCGTGGTTGATAGCATTTAAAAAGGCAAACAACCACATCAAAATTGTATCAATAAATAATGAAGGGAAGGAACTAAATGACTACCGCGTAAAAAAATTTCAATTGCACAATTTTTTTGACGCCTTCATCTCCTCATGTGAAGTTGGCATGCGGAAGCCAGATCCCGGTATTTTTCGTTTGGCAATGGGCGTTGTTCAGGCCTCACCTGATGAGTGTATATATTTTGATGATCGTATTTATTTGGTGGAGGCTGCACAACGACTGGGAATTCGCGGTTATCAACACAAGGAGTTTGAAGGTTCCAAGCAAATTATTGAGGGATTGATGTAACCAACAGGTGCGTAAAAGCTAAAACCATAAACAATCTAATAAGAAAGGCTTCTGGTGGGTAATGGGTTGATATTGATGTATTCTTCTTTTCACAGAAATAATAATGTGATACGGCCATATCTACTATTCCCTTTCTTCCCTGCTGCCTGCCAGAGGAAGCGCGATCCTGATACCAGTCGAACCGTTGTTATCAGTCGCAAAAGATTTCACAAAATCTACCCTTAAAACTTTTAGGATATTTTCGAGCCCTACAGATACTTCTGAATATTTTGTTCCATTATTCAGGTAGAGCAAGTTTGTGCCCACCACCAAAAACCAGTTAAGTTTTTTTAACAAAGGAAGTTTGTTGGTCAATAAGCCATTTAAATGATAGTTGATGTGGGCTGTTGAGTAAAATCTTTCTGTATTGCTGTAGGCATAATAGGGCATCAATTGAAAAATGTTGAGGCTTTGCGAAACTACTGTCAACTGGTTGCCGAGGTAATGCTGATAGTCGGGGAAGAAGACCGCATCGTTGCGTAAAAAACCGGCGGCGGCAATGTTATAATTGACAGAACCAAAAAGTTTCAGGTTAAGGGTATGATTGATTGCAAATTTCCACTTGCTATAATCAACGGCGCTTTGTAAGGCACCTTTTATGCCCTGGGTGTAAGAGAGGCTAAAAGTGGGATAGGCTGAGCCGATATTTATTTTTTGATTCGGAAACTCTACATACCTGGTACCGGGCTTCCATTTTACAACCACTGATGCTACCAGCGCACGGTGAGGCACAAAGGTAAAATTGGGGGTAAATTCTCTGTCAGGAAAATCTCTCCATTTAGTTGTAGTTGTATTCTGTAAAGGCATCCTGTCCTGGTATTGAATGTCTGCATCTGCAGTAACACCTCGCCCTAGTTCTTTAGCATAATTTATTCTACCAAAGGCAGCCTCATAAATCTTCATATAATTACGCTCATAACGCAAAGTTGAAATGGTATTGTACTCCGGACTAATTGGATTGTTGTTATCAAATTGAAAGACCCTTTTACCGCCTGAAACAGTAATACTGTTAAAATACTTTTTTCCATAATAATATGCGTTTCTCAACCACCCATTAAAATGTTGATTGCTGAATCCGTATCGAAGGTTTGGAGTAATAGAAAGACTATTGCGACTGACGTCGCTAAACCGTTTGCTGTATGTTGGAGCGATATCTATAACAGTACCTTCTACAGTATTGAAATTAATCGTGCTTAATAAAGCAGGAACCTGTAACGAGCTTTTCGTTTTTGCTCTTGTAAATGTTTGCCCGGTCAGTAATACCGAAATAAGACCATGTTTGTTTCTTTTTCTGTCAAGTGAGTCAAGATAATGCGGATCTTTTCTTACCAGCTCAAGGCTATCCTTTTTCTTGTAGTCTTTTACCTCTTCCTCCAACAATGGCACAGGCCGGATGCTATCCCAATAAGTAACTGACTTTTTATTAGAACTGTCGTCGAATTTGAAGACGGTGTTGTTAAAAAAGCCTTTGGCAAACACGGGTCGCAGATTCATATTATCATACACCTGCACAAAGGTGCCTGCCATGTCAAAACCGAGTAGTTTGATTGCGGGCGACAGTGTTTGCTGTTTTATGATCCACACCCCATTGACCGGAACGTACAATTGTTGGATCGTAAGTGTGTCAGCAAATTGCATTTGATTTTCCTTGTATAGTACCAACTGCACACTTTGTATCCGCCATTCATTTTCTATTATATTAATGTGTCCGTTAAACAGCGGCTCGTACTTGCGTTTTGGAATAACCTTTATGCGATTTACCATTTGATTATTCTCAAAAAAACTGCCTTCAAACTTATACCTGTAATAGTTTAAGGCATTGTCAGAGATAGGAGAAATAAAACCACGTGGATTTAAATTACCGAGCGAAATAATGTTTTGATAAAAAGAAAAAATCTGAGGATTACTGAAACCAAACGCGTCCTTATCGCCACTAACCTTTGTTGAAATTACTTCGACTTTTTTATGTGGCTCATCTACTGAATACCTGGCAACTGTTTCAGATAAAAACACCATCTTCTTTTTACTGGTATCTCCATCTTCAAAGTCCACATCCTTACCCAAAAATTTCTTTGGATAATTACGGGTACGTAGTTGCCCTTTTAAGTAAACTTCTGCGTCAAATTTTTTCAGCTCCGTTTCGTAATATTTTCTTTTTTTAATTGCATTGCGAATAATGGCATAGGCGGGGTCTTCACCTTGTTTTACAACTACGTTACCAAGATCATACTGTTGCTCGCTTAATTGAAAATTTACAATCATCTCTTCCCTGCTCACCGACACTTTTCTTTCAATGGTTTTATAGCCTATATGCTGCACTACAAAAATGTATTCCCCTTCGCTTAGCGATATAGAAAAATCTCCTGCATTGTTTGCAGTGGTTCCCTGGGTAGTTCCTTTTATGGTAATAGAAGAGAAGGGTAATGGCTGATTCTTACTGTCTGTAACGTGACCGGATATTTTACCGGCGCAAACATGAGACATAACAAGAAGCAGCGAACACATGAATAGAAGAACTCTCATAATTAGTTGGTTGCAACGAAAATAAACAACGCAATTTATGAAACATGAAAAAGAGCCAGGCAAGCAAACTTTTAACAATAGTCATT
>JALYZZ010000096.1 GCA_030948675.1 Bacteroidota bacterium
AATCTGATCTCGCTAACGCTACAACCTTGTGGCACCATTGGAAATACGTTGTCTTCCTTACCAACCATCACTTCTAGCAAAAATGAACCATCATGATTCAACATGGTTTTAATTGCGTTTTGCAAATCTTGTCTTTCAGAAACCTTTTGCCCTGCAATGCCATACCCTTTTGCCACCATGATGTAGTCAGGACTGGTAATGTCTACAAATGAGTAGCGCTTGTCGTGAAACAATTGCTGCCATTGCCTCACCATTCCAAGAAATTCGTTGTTTAAAATGATGATTTTTACATTGACTTCTGTCTGCATAATCGTTCCCAATTCCTGTATAGTCATCTGAATGCCGCCATCGCCAATAATGGCAATTACAGTACGATCGGGCGCGCCGAACTTGGCACCAATAGCAGCGGGCAAGCCAAAGCCCATTGTACCAGCACCACCAGATGTTATATTACTCTTGGATTGGTTAAATTGAGCGTAGCGACAAGTGACCATCTGGTGCTGACCTACGTCTGTTACCATTATCGCGTTTCCACCTGTAAGTAAATTAACCTGGTGTATGACCTCGCCCATTGTCAGCTTATCACCCGTAGGATTCAACTCTTTATAAATGACGGTATCTATTTCTATTTGTTTGTAATCGTTAAACCTTTTCAGCCATTCCAGATGTTGTCTTGCTTCCACTAACTGGGTGAGTATGGGTAGTGTTTCTTTGCAGTCTCCCCACACACCGACGGTCGCTTTTACGTTTTTATCAATCTCAGACGGATCTATATCAAGATGAACGACTTTTGCCTGTTTTGCATATTTATCAAGCCTTCCGGTAACCCGGTCATCGAAGCGCATGCCAATTGCGATTAATACATCACAATCATTTGTAAGCACGTTAGGACCATAGTTTCCATGCATGCCGAGCATGCCGACATTTAAAGGATGATCAGTTGAAATAGCGCTTGCGCCAAGTATGGTCCATGCCGCCGGAATACCACTTTTTTCAATGAAAGCTTTAAACTCTTTTTCTGCTTTGCCTAAGATTACGCCCTGGCCCCAAAGGATAAAAGGTCGTTTTGCCTCATTTATCAGTTTGGCTGCCTGCTCTATAAACTCTTTCCTGACAACCGGTTTTGGACGATAGCTGCGAATGTGCTCGCAACGCTTGTATCCGTTGTACACAAACTTATCGAGCTGGGCATTTTTGGTAATATCTATCAAAACAGGACCTGGTCTGCCGCTTCTGGCAATATAAAATGCCTTGGCCAGAACCGATGGAATTTCGGAAGCATCCGTTACCTGGTAATTCCATTTGGTTATTGGTGTAGTTATGTTTACTACGTCAACCTCCTGAAAGGCGTCAGTTCCCAACAAGTGCGCGTATACCTGTCCGGTAATGCACACGAGCGGCGTGCTGTCAATCATTGCATCAGCAAGGCCAGTCACCAGGTTTGTGGCTCCGGGTCCGCTTGTGGCGAACACTACACCGACCTGTCCTGATGCTCTTGCGTAGCCCTGAGCCGAGTGTATGCCACCCTGCTCGTGGCGAACAAGAATGTGTTTTAACTTATCGGGATAATCATACAACGCATCATAAATAGGCATAATTGCTCCACCCGGATAGCCAAAAATGGTATCAACGCCTTCTGCAATAAACGCTTCCAATACTGCTTGTGAGCCGCTTAACTTTCCTGGCTCCCTGGCCGGCGCTTGCGGAGCAGTTTTCGGTGTTACCAGTATTTGTTCTTCTACGTCTAGTACTGAATTTATAAAATTCATAATGTATTAGTTTACCCCAGGGGCTTTATAAAATATTTTTTGCATGCACCTAGCCTAGTCCTGATGCAATTAAGCCTCGTCAGTGACGCAGCCTTCCGCAGCATTCTTTACGCTTTTTGCATATTTAAACAATATTCCTTTGGTTGCTTTAAGTGCAGGCTGCTGCCATCTGCCTTTGCGTGCTGCAATGGTTGCGTCGTCTACTTTTAAAGTAATTGTATTTTTAGTTGCGTCCAGTTCAATAATATCATCGTCTTCAACCAATGCTATCAATCCACCTTCATGTGCTTCCGGGGTAATGTGGCCAACCACAAATCCGTGTGTACCACCACTAAACCTGCCGTCGGTTATCAAGGCAATCGTTTTACCGTATCCTGCGCCAATGAGGGCTGAAGTAGGTTTGAGCATTTCCGGCATTCCTGGCGCACCTTTTGGGCCAACATTGCGAATGACTACTACATCTCCGTCTTTTATTTTGTGCGAGTTAATGCCCTCAATCAGCTCAAACTCTCCATCAAAAACACGTGCTGTACCTTCAAACCGTTCGCCTTCTTTACCCGAAATTTTTGCCACGCTTCCGCCCAATGCCAGGTTGCCGTATAGTATTTGTAGATGGCCGGTAGCTTTGATGGGAGATTCAATCGGGTAAATAATTTTTTGTTCATCAAAATCTAACTCCGCCGCTTGTTCTAAATTTTCAGCCAGTGTTTTGCCTGTTACTGTCAAACACTCGCCATGAAGCATTCCTTTTTTAAACAAATACTTCATCACTGCAGGTATACCTCCATGCTGGTGAAGGTCTTGCATTAAGTACTTACCGCTCGGCTTAAAGTCGGCAAGTACAGGCACCCTGTCACTAATTGCCTGGAAGTCATCTTGTGTTAATGGTACATCAACACTTTTAGCCATTGCTATTAGATGAAGCACAGCATTAGTGCTGCCCCCAAGTACCATGATCACCGTAATTGCGTTTTCAAATGCTTTGCGTGTCATGATGTCTTTTGGCTTAATGTCTTTTTCCATCAGCAGCCGGATGGCTTTGCCGGCCTCAAGACATTCTTTTCTTTTCTCTTCACTAAGTGCCGGGTTCGATGAGGAATAAGGCAAACTCATGCCTAAAGCCTCAATAGCGCTTGCCATGGTATTTGCAGTATACATGCCACCACACGCCCCTGCGCCCGGACAAGAACGCTGTACAATATTTTTGAAATCGGCCTCGGAAAGATTTCCGGCCATTTTTTGACCTAATGCTTCGAACGCCGAAATAATGTTTAAGTCCTGTCCGTTGTAATGCCCCGGGGCAATAGTGCCTCCATAGACCATAATAGCCGGACGATTTAATCTACCCATAGCCATTACAGAACCGGGCATGTTTTTATCGCATCCTGGCAGTGCAATTAGTGAGTCGTAGTATTGAGCACCACAGACCGCTTCAATAGAGTCGGCAATGATATCGCGGCTAACCAACGAAAAACGCATTCCTTCAGTTCCGTTGCTAATACCGTCACTAACACCGATTGTATTAAAAATTAATCCTACCAACTCATTGTCCCATACACCGAGTTTTACCAGTTTAGCCAGATCATTGAGGTGCATGTTACAAGTATTGCCATCGTAGCCCATGCTTACAATTCCTACCTGTGCTTTTTTAAGGTCGTCTTCTGTTAACCCAATGCCGTATAACATTGCCTGCGCTGCTGGTTGTGTTACATCCTGGGTTATTGTTTTGCTGTACTTGTTTAATTCCATTCTAGTTAAAAGTTTCAGGTTTCAAGTTTCAGGTTTTGAAGTGTAGGTTTCAGGTAAACCATTTGATGGACCTCAACCTGAAATTTGAAACTCTTTTATATTATCGTTGATTTACTAATGACCATATTTTCTTTATTCATTCTTGACGGTATCCTGTTTTCTACATAATCTGAGACCAGATCACCAATCGTTGATGTCGAATAATTATTAATCGGGTCAATGTCTTTGGTTACGAAACCATTTGCCACGTTCCATTGAACGGCCTCTTTTACCAGATCTGCTTCTTCGGTTAAACCAAAGTAATCAAGCATCATGGCCGCAGACAGAATTGACCCGCTTGGGTTGGCAATATTTTTACCGGCGGCCGGCGGCCGTTCCGAGGTAGGAACACGTCGTGGCGTGTTCCTACCATCAGGAATAGGTTGGAATAATGCCAGGCGATCGCCGATCGATGCAGAAGGCAACAAACCTGGCGTACCGGTGATAACGCTTGCTTCATCGCTCAAAATATCACCAAACATGTTTTCTGTAAGTATAACATCAAACTGTTTTGGGTTCATAATTAATTGGGTGGCAGCATTATCAACAAAAAGGTAATCAACGGTCACATCAGGGTATTGAGCAGCATTTTTGTGTACCACTCTTCTCCAAAGTCTTGATGTTTCCAGCACGTTGGCCTTATCGACCAGCGTAAGCACTTTTTTTCTTTTTTGGGCATAGCTAAAAGCAAGGTGTGCAATTCTTGCTATTTCATCAACATGGTAGCGGCAATCGTCAGAGGCCTGTGTTTTGTCTTCGGTCAACTGTTTTTCCCCGAAGTATATTCCACCGGTTAGTTCCCGGAAAATAACAAAGTCAACCCCTTCGATTCTGTTACTTTTTAAAGGGGATAAATGTTGCAATGGCGCGTAGGTGATAATTGGCCTGATATGAGCAAAAAGTCCCAACTCCTTTCTCAATTTTAGCAAACCCTGCTCTGGTCTAACCTTTGCCAACGGATTGCTGTCGTATTTAGAATGACCTACTGCGCCCAGTAAAACCGCATCGCTTCTAAGGCAGATTTCTACCGTTTCTTCCGGCAACGAATGCCCTGTTTGCTCTATTGCAGCAGCACCCATTAAACCATATTCGTAAGTAAAGTGGTGCTTAAATTGACGTGCAACTGCATCTAACACCTTTATTGATTGCTGCGTTACTTCAGGTCCCGTTCCATCTCCTAATATCACTGCTATTTTCTTGTGCATATGCCCCTCTGTCTTCCCCTGCGGAAAGCATTAATCTCAAACCCCTGAGGGCTTAAGAAATGTAAAATGAGTTGTGTTCGTTGTTATCAACGATTTTCTAATACTTCTCTGCGTACGCTTTTTCTTGCTGAAAGATGAAACCTGCAGTACAAGTGTGCGACGCAACGATGTTATATAGCAGCAATCTGTTAGTAACCAAAAAAACAGCACAAAAACCTACATCGCTGCTGACATAGCAGGATGGTATTGTTCGGCAAGTCTGCGCAAATCGGCTTCTTCAACTTCCTTCTTTTTATCGGCTAGTTGTAAAAATTTTTCATACAGCACATCTATATCGTCGCGGGTAAAATTGAAGCCCAGCTTGTGAAAACGGTGCGCTAAGGCACTTCTTCCGCTGCGAGCTGTTAAAACAATTTTACTTCCGTCTGCGCCAACTTCTTCAGGGTTAATGGTTTCATAGGTAGAAGCGTCTTTTAAAAATCCATCCTGGTGAATGCCAGATGAATGCGAAAAGGCGTTAGCACCTACAATGGCCTTGTTTGGCTGTACAGCAACACGCATTGTGTCAGCCACCAAACGGCTTAAAGGGTTTAGTTGCGTAGTTCTAATATTGGTGAAAAAGCCAAGCTGGTGGTGCTGTTTTATAATCATTACAACTTCTTCGAGTGAAGTGTTTCCTGCTCTTTCACCTAGTCCGTTGATGGTGCATTCTACCTGTCGCGCACCAGCGATAACGCCGCTAATTGCATTTGCAGTGGCAAGACCAAGGTCGTTGTGGCAATGACAAGAAATGACTGCTTTATCTATATTGCTAACGTTATTTTTTAAGTACGCTATTTTATCGGCATACTGCGACGGAAGGCAATAGCCAGTTGTATCGGGAATATTAACGGTGGTTGCGCCTGCTTTGATAACGGCTTCAATCACTCTTGCCAGGTATTCATTTTCGGTACGTCCTGCGTCTTCTGCATAAAACTCAACATCATCAGTAAAGTTTCTTGCCCACTTAACGCATTGAAGAGCTCGTTGCAAAATATCCTCGCGATTAGAATTGAACTTTCCTTTTATGTGGTAATCAGATGTACCAATACCAGTATGTATCCGCGACCTTTTTGCATATTTAAGTGCCTCGCCCGCCACCTCTATATCTTTTTGCACTGCCCTCGACAATCCGCACACAATGGCATTCTTTATTGTCTTAGAAATCTGGTTAACCGACTCAAAATCGCCGGGGCTTGAAATAGGAAAACCCGCTTCAATGATGTCTACTCCCAGGTCTTCAAGCCTCTTTGCCAAATCTACTTTTTCGGCAGTGTTTAGTTTACACCCGGGAACTTGTTCGCCATCTCGGAGTGTTGTGTCGAAAATATAGACCTGATTGCCTTGCATAAATCAATTTTTATAAAGATGAAAGCGGGGCGGTTTATATTTGTAACAGCTTTATAACTTATTAAATTACAACCATATTACAGCTAAAACTACCATACAAGCTAAATTAGCCATGATTGCATAGCGGTAGAAATTATTATTAAATGTTTTTTACACTAATGAAATAAGCTATGCGTCGGCTAAAACCCTTGCTGGTATTACCTTTCATAATAAAATTACTACGATGCCCAACAGGTCGACAGATGCGCTGTTTCAATTAATCCATACTTTGGAGAAATCGGAAAAGCGCAATTTTAAATTATACGTAACAAGAAATACAGCTACTGAAGACCTGAAGATAATTCAGGTCTTTGATGCGCTGGACAAAATGACCGAATACGATGAAGAGTTATTGCTAAAGAAAAACCCTTCAGTAAAGAAGCAGCAATTGTCTAATATAAAAGCGCATTTATACAAACAATTGCTGGCCAGTTTACGGGTTTTAAAAACGAATGATAACATCCAAATTCAATTGCATGAACAGTTGGATTATGCAAACCTGTTGTACAACAAAGGCCTTTACCTGCAAAGTCTGAAGATGTTGGAGAAAATGAAGGAGACTGCAAAAGAATACAACCAGGTAACCTTTATGATGCAAGCCTTGTTTCTCGAAAAGAACATTGAAGTTCTACATATTACCCGCAGCATGGAAGACAGGGCTGAGTCTCTTGCCATTGAGGCTGAACAGTCGACACGACGACTGGGACGAATAACACAGCTATCGAACCTTGCCCTCAAATTATATAGCTGGTACATTAAAAATGGTCATGCGAGAAACGAGAACGATGCGCAGGCAATAAAGCAATATTTTGAAGAGTCGCTTCCTTTTGAAGGGGAGCAGGCAACCGGCTTTTATGAAAAGTTGTACTTTTTTCAAAGCTATAGCTGGTTTGGATTTATTCTGCAGGATTTTCTTATGTACTATCGTTATACGCAGAAATGGGTAGATCTTTTTGAAAAGGAACCGTTTATGATTGGGATGGAAACGGCCCATTACATCAAAGGCATGCATAATCTAATCAGTGCGAATTTTGACTTGAAAAACGGCAAAAAATTTAATGAGTACCTCGAAAAGTTTGAGCAGTTCGCCGAAACGGAGCTGGTAACCGGAAACGATAACAACAGGGTGCAAGCCTTTGTGTATATCCATATTGCGAAGCTGAACAAGCACTTTATGGAGGGCACCTT
>JALYZZ010000097.1 GCA_030948675.1 Bacteroidota bacterium
ATCAACTATAGAACATGGCGACGATGGAACACTAGAGATTTTTAAATTAATGAAAGATAAAAACGTAGCGCTCTGCCCCACCCTTGCTGCAGGAGATGCAATACTTCAATACAGAGGCTGGAAAAAAGGAGTTGATCCGGATCCGATATCAATCACTAATAAAAAAAAGTCTTTTCAACTTGCATTACAGGCAGGGGTAACGATTTGCATGGGTGGAGATGTAGGCGTATTTGCACATGGAGACAATGCCCGTGAGATGGAAATGATGGTTGATTACGGCATGAAAACTTGGGAGGTTTTAAAATCAGCCACATCGGTAAATGCTGATGTGTTTGGATATGGAAAAAAAATCGGAAGAATAAAGGCAGGCTTGTTTGCTGATATCATAGCAGTGCAAGGAAACCCGGCTGAAGATATTAAGGCTGTAAGGAAAGTTTCATTTGTAATGAAAGATGGAAAGGTTTTTAAGCGCGAATGATGAAACTGGGTTGAAGCAGACAGGCTATGATTAATAGAGATCACTCTGCTTCAATCATACACATCCGCGTTATCTAGTTTCATTATAAGACTCCTTTTGTTGAAGGCAAATAATCACTCAAAGGATCCCGCTTTACAGCCATTTTAATGGCTTTTGCAAATGCCTTAAAAATCGCTTCAATCTTATGATGTTCATTGTCGCCTTTGCATTCAATATTCAGGTTACATTTGGCAGCATCGCTTAATGATTTGAAGAAGTGAAAGAACATTTCTGTTGGCATTTCCCCTATTTTTTCGCGTTTAAATTCCGCATTCCAAACTATCCAGTTTCGTCCACCAAAATCTATCAACACTTTCGCTTCGGCTTCATCCATTGGCAGGGCAAAGCCATACCGTTCCATTCCCCGTTTATCGGCTAAGGCCCTCGCAAATGCCTCACCTAGTGCAATGCCTGTATCTTCTATTGTGTGGTGTTCATCTATGTGTAAATCACCTTTTGTAATAATCTTCAGATCCATCTTGCCGTGGCGGGCAATTTGATCGAGCATGTGATCGAAGAAACCAAGGCCGGTAGATATTTCAGATTTGCCGCTTCCATCCACATTTAAATCAATACTAATCTTCGTCTCATTTGTATTTCTTTCAAGATGTACTTGCCTTATACCCAACTTCAAAAATTCATAAATATCTTTCCAAAATGTGGTTTCCAATGCAATCACTTTTTCAAGTTCAGTCCTTGCATCTTTTATTTCAGCGCCCCCAAGGTCTGGATCATTATTTAGCCAAATGCCTTTGCAACCCAAATTCTTTGCAAGTTGAATATCAGTAATTCTATCACCAATCACGTAAGAATTGGCGATATCATAATTTTGGTTATCAAGATACTCAGTGAGCATGCCTATGGCCGGCTTGCGGGTAGGGGCATTTTCGGCAGGAAAAGTACGATCGAAGTATTGTGCACTAAAGTGAATGCCTTCATTTTCGAGGCTTTGCATGATGAAATTTTGAACCGGCCAAAAGGTGTCTTCAGGGTATGCACCGGTGCCCAAACCATCCTGGTTACTTACCATCACTAACTCATAATCCAGTTCTGTTGCAATCCTTGTCATGTACTCAAACACGTGAGGATAAAAAATTAATTTACTGAAACTATCAATCTGGTAAGTCGGAGGTGCTTCGTTAATAAGGGTACCATCGCGGTCGATGAAGAGTATACGTTTCAAAAGTGCTAGATATTATTGTGATAACTGGAAGCGGCAGGAGATTCAATAATGAGACTGTTGACCGTTCATTTGGTATGAATTAATCATTGTCAAAGTCCGCTTTTTTTTCCTCCCCTACTTCTTTTATGATAATTACTATTTCTTTACCTGCAAATAACTTTTTTATTCCCTGAAGAACATTTTCGTCTAGTTCGTTCGAATCAATCTTTAAGGTGACTTCCATAAAATTTTTCAAGAATTATCATTGTTCGCCGTACTACTTAGGCTTTGGTAAAAGCTCCATAATAGTTATTGTGCATAAACGAAATGCGACGCAACGATGCACCATCGAGGTACAAATGCTTGTATCAAAACTACTTTATTTTTGCTCTTTCAGCCTTTACCTGGGCCGCAGTAACAGCGGTGGCTTTATTACCAAAACTGCTGCGAACATAGGTAAGTACGTCTGCTACCTGCTGATTGCTCAACTGGGTTTGAGCAGGCATGGGATTAGAGTAAGTGTCATCTTCAATCTCGATAGGCTGATTGAGGCCTTTCAAAACGATTTGTATCAATCGTGACTTATCGCCCAACACATATTCTGTCTTAATTAATGGTGGATTTAAATGCGGTACCCCTCCACCGTCTTTTTGGTGACAAGTGATGCACGTAGTTTCAAACACCTGCCTTCCTCGTCTTCCTGATGTTTGACCTGCAGGCTTTTTTACCTGGGCAAAGAGGTAGAGTGCTAAGAGAAAACAAAGAGACGTAATGATTGCTTTTTTCATGTTGCTTAGCCTTTATAAGTGATGCGATAAAGGAACCCCTTATTGTCGTCAGTGATATAGAGAGAACCGTCAGGCGCCTGGGCCAATCCACATGGGCGATGCTGCGCGTCCCTTGTTGAAACGACCTTAGCTACACCGGAAAAACCATTTGCAAAAACTTCCCATTTGCCGCTTGGTTTGCCGTTTTTAAAAGGTACAAATGCTACCATATAACCTTCCTGGCCGGTAATATTCCTGTTCCACGAACCATGAAAAGCGACAAAAGCACCGTTTTTGTACTTTGCAGGAAACATATTTCCTGTATAAAAAAGCAATCCGTTTGGTGCCATATGTGCTGGAAAAGCTACTACAGGATTTTGCATTTCAGCGCACCGACCTACTGTTTTTCCATCACCACCATACTCAGGCGCTAACATCTTTTTGTTTAAAAAGGGATCGTAATAGCAATAAGGCCATCCGAAATTCATTCCTTTTTTTACTTCAAACATTTCTTCTGCAGGCAGTTCATCAGCGTGTCTTGCTTCGTAAAATTGCGGAAACATTGTGCCGATCTGATCGCGGCCATGCTGCATTACAAATAACTCGTTTACTTCTGTATTCCAGTCGAGACCCACCACATTTCTTGTACCGGTAGCATACCGAACTCCATCGCCATAAGTCTGGTTGAGTTTGTCTGCTTTAAATTGCCAGATGCCACCAGCGGAGTCTAATATCGGGCAAGGATCCATGCCCTTTGATCCGTTTTCTCTGTCATGCTCCTGGCATGAGTTGGAGTAAGCGCCAATATTTACATAAATGTTACCTGCATTGTCTAACGCAATTGATTTTGTTTCATGCTGACGACGATCTAATAAACCCTGCACGATCAGTTCAGGCTTAGCGTCGTTGTCAACTTCTTCCTGGGCGTTTAACTTATAACGATAAATACTGGTATTGGAAGATGCGTACAGAAAGCCATTTTTAATAACAATCCCTGTTCCCCCGAAATCACCAAAAGCCTTTTTTATTCCCCCAGTCTTACTGTTAATTTCCATGATACCAGCCCCGTTTTTTAAACGGGCAAGTTTTACGAAAACGTCACCGTTTTTGTTAACTACAATATGCCTGGGCTGACTTAGATCCTGCGCCAGCACTGAAGCGCTAAAACCAGCAGGAAGTGTTAACCCCGCATTTGCTGACTTTGTAGCCGCAGTTGCTGTTTTTGTTTGAGCACTAGCGGCCGAGGATACAGCAAGCACCACAATGATGCAAGCCATTTTACAAATAGAATTTATCATACTTTTTATCTTTATGCTTTTAATTTTTTATTTGCTACATACCAGTCGGCCATAGCCTGCACTAACGCGGTATTTTCTTCTTCAGTTCCAACAGTTATTCTTAAACAATTATCGCAAAGTTGCACATTACTTCTATCCCTGACAACTATGCCTCGCGACAATAAAAAATGATACACCTCTTTTGCCGCATCTACTTTTACTAACAAGAAGTTTGCATCGGAAGGATAGACTTTTTGCACAAACGGAATTTTTTCGAACACACCTTTTAAAGCTACCCGCATTTGCACCAGCTCTTTAATCATGTCATTCACCTGCCCTACTTCTTCCAATGCTTTTAGGGCAAGCTCTTGTGTTACCTGGTTTACGTTATACGGCGGCTTTACTCTGTTCAAAATTTCAATAATTTCGTCAGAAGCAAACGCCATACCTAACCGAAGACCCGCCAATCCCCATGCCTTACTAAAAGTTTGAAGTACTACAAGGTTAGGATAGTCATGTAGCTCTTGTATGAATGATTTTTGTCGTG
>JALYZZ010000102.1 GCA_030948675.1 Bacteroidota bacterium
GAATACAAGAAACCGGAAAAATCTTACTGGTCAGTTTTTCTATTCTGACTGGGCTAAAAATAGTGCTTTTGTTCCTGCTCCATGGGAAGCAACCAATGATTACAATGGTATTGACAGAGCTGGCACAGATATTCAGGGAAGTGTTTTTGACCAGATTAGTACTGAAAATGTGATTAATAATGACATTCAGGGCCAGTTGGCGAAAAATTTTGGAAGTTTCACAAATAGGTTGATACTGGGTTACAACGTTTATCAGCGAAAAACAAAGCAGACAAATGTTGGTTCTGGTTCTATAGTTGTTCCGGACATATATAATGTATCAAATCGCAGAGGAGAATTAACAGGTGGTGAAAGCAATACAACCGAACGGAAGTACGGTTATTACGCTGACCTTACAACTGGTTTTAAAGACTTCCTATTTCTGCATGGTTCATTCAGGTACGATGCAACCTCCAAATTTTTTAAACCAACCAGAGCAACCAATTTATACTCTTACCCTTATTATGGGGTAGATGCAGCATTAATTCTTACAGATGCAATACCCGCTATAAAAAATAATATCTTAAGCTATGCTAAATTAAGAGCAGGCTTTAATAGAAACGGAAATGACAATCTTGGTACAGATGTTATTTATGGTCTTGACTTGTCGTACCCAAATGGAGCCGGATTTCCTTATGGCAACACTGTTGGTTTAACGGTGGGTGACCTAACACCTGATGCTAATCTTAAACCAGAATTCGTTACTTCTTACGAGGGCGGCGGCGAGTTTCAATTTTTTAAAGGAAGAATAAATTTGGAAGCCACCTATTATACCCAAACGTCTAAAGGCCAGGTAATTGATGTTAAAATTCCTGTATCTACTGGCTTCCCTCAACTCAGAATTAACGTTGGGGAGACAAAAAACTGGGGATATGAAACCGATCTTCGTATACAAGTATTAAAAAGGGCCAAGTACAGTTGGGAAGTGAGTGCGAGGTACTCTTATAACGATAACAAGGTTATTAGTTTGTATCCGGGAGTAAGCCAATTCTCTTATGGTGGCTATTCTTATGCAAGCACCAACGTTATAACAGGCTTAAGTTTTCCTCAATTACAGGCACTGCCGTATACAAGAGATGATCAGGGAAGGGTGGTTGTAAATAAAACAACAGGGTATCCTCTCCGCAACTCTACTTTACAAAATTTTGGCCGTACTATTCCAAAACACATATTAGGATGGGGAACAAGATTCAATTATTCAAACTTCTCCCTTGCTGCTAATTTTGAATATCGGGGAGGTAATAATATCTTTCATCAGTTGGGAAGAGACATGACATTTACAGGTTCTGGCGGATGGACTGCAGACAGGACTCCTCATGTTTTCCCTAATTCTTCTTATGACGACGGAACTGGAAAATTTGTAGCTAATACTGACGTAAACGTTCGGGAGGCAGAGTATGGATTATGGGTTGACCAATACCGGTTTATTACTGAAAACTTTGTAACACCAGGATGGTTTATCAAATTTAGAGATGTGAATATTTCTTACAACATTCCAGCAAGTATTCTTAAAAGGACAAAAGTTTTCTCTGCCGCCACAATTGCTATTTACGGAAGAAACTTGTTTACGATAGTAGATAAATCAAATTATTATACAGATCCGGAATTTAGTTATACAACAGGTAATGGAGTTGGTATAAATAATACTGCTCAAACACCTCCTGTAAGACAATACGGCGTTAACCTTAATATTGGTTTCTAAGCTAAATTTTTAAATAAAATCAAATGAAATATAGACATCTCTCTTTAATACTTTTAGCAACCGTCTTTTTGGGAAGTTGCAAAAAAGAATTTTTGGATGTGAACACTAATCCAAACTCACTTCCTACTGCCAGTCCAAATTTTGTGTTTACGAATGCTTTAAATACCACCGGTTCAAATGAAGTATTGCAAAACGAGACAGGCTCATATTTTGCCGGTCAATGGACTCAGTCAAGTTCCTACATTCTAAGCAGTACAATTTTTGGCTATCAGTTTACTAATACTGACTTCAACTACTATGATCCTATCTATAACAATTTAGAAGATTACCAGTATGTGTTAGATAATGCTGACCAAAACAAGCAACCATTTCTTAAAGGACCTGCCAGAGTAATGAAAGCTTATTTATTTCAAAAGCTGGTAGATTTATATGGTAATGTTCCATTTACTCAGGCATTGAAGGGTGTAGGAGTTCTGGCACCAAAGTTTGATGACCAAAAAGCGATTTATGAAGCACTAATTCCAATGCTTGATACAGCAATAACAGATCTTGGAAAAAATTCTTTTACAGGTGCGTATGGAAGCTCGGATATAGCCTTTAATGGTAGCACGGCGAAATGGATTCGGTTTGCAAATTCCTTGAAAATGAGAATTCTGATTCGTCAAAGTAGAATTCCCGGACGAGATGCTTACATTATTGCTGAGATAAAGAAGGCAGTTAGCCAGGGAGGAGGTTTCCTTAATGCGGGGGAAGATGTAGGAGTTAATCCTGGTTTCGTTTCAAGTGATACAAAACTTAACCCTTTTTATGAAAGGTTTGGATATAATGCCAGTGGCTCTGCGCAAGGGTACGCCAGGTTTCCAAGACCAACTAAGTATCTCTTTGATGTTTTAATTGCTTCAAATGATACTTTTCGTTTAAAAAGAATAGCTTATGCAAAGGGTGGTGAAAACTCAAACACGCCAGGAGTAAGTAAAGTAGATGAAATTGTGGCAAATTATGTTGGCGTTCCTTTTGGTGCAGCAAGCGGATATACAGCCCCATCAACGTCTTACATTGGTCCCGCTGTAATCGTAAAAGGACAGTTTAATCGCCCTTTATATCTAATGATAAATTCAGAAGTTCAGTTCTTGCTTGCCGAGGCTGCTCAACGGTATGGCAGTGCTGCAGGTCTTCCAAATGATGCTAAAACCTATTATGAACAAGGAGTTAAAGAATCTTTCAGACTTGATGGGGTTCCTGATGCTACGGCAAAAGCTAATACGTTATTAACCAGTGGTATAAATGAAGCTGATTTTACTGCCTCTACTGATAAATTAAAGGCTATCTGGATGCAAAAGTGGCTTGCGTTAACCGATTTTGAAGGTATCGAAGCATGGACCGAAATAAGAAGGACGCATTACCCTCCAATTCCAAAATCATCGTCGGCTGCTTCAAATCAGGCACCTCCGCTACGTTTGTATTATCCTGGAACAGAAGTTAACGCCAACGGAGAAAATGTAAAAGCAGTGGGAACTGTTGACGTATTTAGTACAAGACTATTTTGGGATATACCTTAACAGTTGATCATATTTTTAAAAAAAGGCTGCGACTGCGGCCTTTTTTTTTGACTTATTCTGTGAGTTGCTTTTACATCTCCAAGGTATTTTAAAAATTTTCCCCTTTTTTTTCCATAAGAACCAGGTGAAATAAATTAATGCTTATACCTCTTTTCTTTACTTTTGCAGTAATTAAAGAAACATGCCAGATCAACAGCCTCCCAACCAAATTAATATAGAAATCAGTGAAGAGGTAGCAGAGGGAACGTATGCTAATCTTGCGATTATTACCCACAGTCATGCAG
>JALYZZ010000119.1 GCA_030948675.1 Bacteroidota bacterium
TATTCTTATGAATAAGCTGCAAGCCGGCAACCTGCTAGACCGAAAAGGAATGATATTAGCTACTAGCCACCAGGAGCAAATAAAAAGGCAATATGACTCTCTGCTGGCGATAGGCATTCCAAAAGAAACCCTGGAGGCTTTTGCCTACAAACGTTTAGACAGGTATTATCCGTTTGCAGAACAAATGTTTTTTTGGACAGGGGATGCAAATACAGGTGTTTTTAATGGTTCGACTAATGGCTATTTTGCTGAGTACGAACATGCTGCAGAGTTGCGTGGTTTTCCTACGCCCACATCAAAATTTGAGGTAAGTGCTACGAGGTATAAAGAAGACCGTTTTCTGCCGCGCACAACAACGGAGATGACTGTAAACAAAAGAGATTATAGCGCATTGGCACCGATGCTGCTTACTGGTATCAATAGCAGTCAGGTTGATGAATTCAAGAAGAAGAACAGGGATGTGCAGTTGACTATTGACGCGGCCCTGCAGACTAGTCTCAACAGAGCACTGGCAACGGATGATAGCGTTAAAATAAAACGGGTTTCGGTAGTTGTTATGGAAGATAATACAGGCGATGTGCTTGCTTCGGCATCATACCCGCTGCCACCTGTAAATGATTGGGACATGCTTACCTTGAGCCAGGGCGAAATTAACAGGCTTGCGGGTTGGAATGTGAACAGCGATATGGCATTTACCTATGCCACACAGCCTGGTTCTACAGCTAAGCTGGTTACTGCCCTTGCAGCGTTCAATAAATTGGGAGAAGCTGCAGCAACAAAAACAATCCGTGTACTGCCGCAAGATCTCATACGGGTTAAGAGTGCTGAACCGGATGAAGCTGGTAATATTACAATTGAAAGAGCTGTCGTGAAATCGAATAACTCCTTTTTTATTCGGCTGGCAAATGAAGAGCAATTGCAGGAATATATGGGAACATTGTATTTACAGACCGGCATGTTTTTGCATGGGGTCGGCGGATATTTTTATGAACGCGAACCAAATAACGCCGCACAGGAAGACAAGTGGCGGGAGCTTTGGAGAAACACAGAATTTAAAAGTTTAAGAAGTTACAATAGAAACAATATTAAGCGCACCCGTGGTAAGGGTATTTCGGGTATGGCGTGGGGGCAGGGTGAACTAATTGCAACGCCGGCAGCAGTGGCACGGGTAGCTTCAGGAATTGCTAACAATGGCATTTTGATCCCTAATAGATTCGTGCTAAGTGTAAGTGGAGTGGTTACAGCAATTAAGCCCGGCATTTCCATAGCAAAAAACCCTGACTATGCAGCGCATATCACAAACTATATGTTAAAGCAAAGTGCAGGAAAAATAGAACGGTTAAGGTTAGCGGTTGCCGGAAAAACCGGAACACCCGAAAGAATTTGGAAGAGTGAAAGGATAAACGACGGATGGTATGTATTTTTTGCACCAAAAGCAAATGGACCTGGTCATATAGTAACCTGTATAAGGCTCGAGGATGCAAAAGGTTCGAGTGAAGCGGTGAGGCTTGCCGGCACTTATGTTATTCCAATATTGCTGCAAAGGGGTTATATCAGAAGTTTTGAAAACAGTGAGAAAGAGAACCAGTTAGCTAATACTAAGGTATTGGCTGATGATCAGGCAGCGCCAGCAGAGCCAGTTGTGCAACGCAAAGTCAATGATTCAGACACACCAATCCAGGCGAAAGTACCGGGGCTTGTAAATAAAAAACCAGGTACAGATAAAAAATCTCAACCAGCTAACCGGGCAGCTATAACGGTGAAAAAACAAGACGAAGAGCCCGCTGATACAGCTCAATAAAGATTAACAGTACAAGGGAGCGTCGCAAGAAAAGTTAAATAGCACTACCGGTACCAGACACAAAAAAAAAGTGCTCCTTAGTTTGAATAAATTGCTAAAAAATAGTAAAAACGTTGATAAGCATTACTAAATTGGATTTGTTGATTTAAAAAAAGCCCGATGAGTGGCAAAAAGTTGCATTGGGCCATTTGGCTGACCGGTAAGCTAATGGTGGAGTGAAGAGAGAGGCCGTAGTTTTGACATAATTAATGCAGCAATTTAGAATTGTTTATAAAACTTAATCTTATATCCGATGTTCGACTTTTTCAAAAGCAAGCCCACAGACATAAAGGGAATTCGTGCTTCTTTGCTACAATTTATTAAAGAGCAGTTTCAAAAGGTTGAAGGAGGGGAAGGCGGTAACATACGCGGATTGTGCTTATATATTACTTGCAATAATGAAGAAAAGCATTTATACGAAGGCGCTGTTTTTGCTGATGAAGACAAACGCTTTAAAGAGGATGAAGTGCAGAAAATAGCAGA
>JALYZZ010000131.1 GCA_030948675.1 Bacteroidota bacterium
GATCGGTATGTATTTAATATTGGTGGTAACAACTTCACGATAGTAGCGATGATACATTTTAACATTCGCACGGTGTATATAAGAGCAATTTTGACACATGCTGAATACGACTTTTTTAATAAAGGTGATAAACTAACCGACTTATAAAATTAAATTATCTGAAAATGAAAATAAATACTAACAGTCAATATCATACTGCTCTTGCAAAAATTGAAAGTTTTATTGAAAAAAAGTTTGAGAATTTGACCAAACCTGAAACAGAAGAATTACGAAGACTTTCTATTTCAGTTGAAGAATATGAAGCTCAGAAATACCCTATGCCGCTTCAGGCTGGTATTAAAGAAATACTTGAGCATTATATGTTTGAAAAGAAAATAAACAAAAGCAGGCTTGCAGAAGAACTTGAATTGCCAAACTCAACGCTTAGTGAGATTTTAAACGGCAAAAAGAAAATTAACCTGTCAATAGCAAGGAAGCTGCATCAAAAATTAAAAATTGATGGAAATTTCCTGCTGGAGGTCGCATAGAAAATTAGTTAGATCTTGAAAAGTTATAGTTAATCTTTTAACCATTCTTCAGCACAGAACAAATCGTCAACGGTAATGAGTTGACAGGCATAAATTTTTTGAGGATAAACTTCCTCCTGGAGTTTTCTGAATGTTCTTTCCATAACTCACATTTTTCATTTTCACAATTAAACATCAGATGATGTTATTTACATCACAAAAGTATGTATCGATTTGCTGAAAGAGTATTGATAAATGTCAATTAATATCAATTGCCGGCATCGTCATTATTCATTACTTTTTTTGAAAGTTTTTGTTTTAATAACATCATATCATCACTCAATTTTCTTTCAATAACTTTCGCATACAAAGCTAAATGAAGAAAACTTATTATTAATGGAAAATTTTCTGCCCGCAGAATCTGCAGCGTCTTATCATTTTTGTAAAGTGAATATGCCTTTGCAAAATCCATGAATAAGGGTTTAATGGGTTCGTAAATTAACTAATTATGCCTGTTTATTCAATTCTATGATTTAGTTTTTCAATACTCTTTAGTTCGTTGGTTTACTCTATCAGCATGGGTTTAGGCCTCATCATAAACCAACATCACATCAAAATCAAATCTTTCCTTTGCACCAATCAGCTCAATGGTAACTTGTATAGGATATTCTTTTTTGTAAGGTACTTTGTCCCACATATCTGCTGGAATATTTATAGGCTGACTCAATATGATAGTCGGTCTAAAATGATAGAGGCTCGGGTTTATTAAAATCGGAGGCGCTTGAACTTTCAGAGCAGTACCGCTTACACAAGTAACCTGTATATACAAACCATTTTTGGCAAGTTGACCACCCCATTCATTAGGATCAGACCATTCAAACAAAGGTGTTAGTAGTATGCTTTTGATTTCAATTGATGAACTTTGGTTTGTCAATACAAATTCCTTTCTTCTTTCATCATTTGTTAACCGGATAATCAAGTCTTTCTTTATTGTAGCTGTACCTTCTATGCTATAATTCGTGGCAGCACCAGCACCATGAATTGCCAGTAATTTATTTTTAACCATATCTGCAAGTATTCTTTTTACCGTTGGCAATGGGATATTTAATTTTTCTGCAATTTCCCCGGATTTAGAACCCGGATGATTTTCAGTGAATGAGTATATTTTCTTTTCTCTCAATGTCAACTTTCCGCTTTTTGTTTGTACTTCAAGCTTTGCCATTAACTGGCTTTGTATATTTTTCAGACAATCTAAAAAAAACATCACCCAAGGGTAAACATCTTCACCTGGCCTTTGCCGTTGACACTGCATTAAAATTTTATAGTATTCGGATTTTCGGTTTTCAATTTCATGTTCAAAACTTACATATTGTACCCATGAGTATCCATGCTTAAGTAATAATAGTGTTCCCAATAGACGGCTTACACGACCATTACCATCTTGAAATGGGTGAATACTCAGGAAGTCATAAACAAATACAGCAGCTTTTATCAAGGGCAATGTTTCTGTATCTTTTTTATACCATGTTATCAATTTTGCCATTGCATCTTCAGTGGCAAATCCTGGATCAGTAGTTTTAAAAATTACATATTTTGAACCATCAGGATTTTCTGCTTCCACTACATTGCTATGTTGTTTATAATTGCCTTTATGCCAGGCATCTTTTTCACTATGCTTCATTAAGGTATTATGCAAGTGTTTCAGGTTATTCTCAGTAATATCTATATCTCGGAAAGACTCCGCTATCAATTCCAGCGTTTCAAAATAACCGGCTACTTCCTGTTGATCTCTTTCTTCTAATTTTGATACGTCAAGATTATTTATCAGCACTTCTACTTCATCATCAGTCATCTTTGAACCTTCTATTCGGGTTGACGCCCCAACACTACGGACAGTTGCAATCGATTTTAACTGTTTCAGCGTTTGCCCCTCTCTTTTCTCTATGGTTGTCCATGACGCATCAAATCGATCTATTTGACTGATTTCCTTGGTCAATTGCATCCAGTTTGGGGCAAAATTAAAAGTATATATTGAGTTAGACATTTAAAATGATACGTTTTGATACGCTAATATACGATTATGATTCGATTTCTAAAATATAAAATGAGTCGATCTGATACGATTATATACGATATTGATTCGCAAATGGTTACAGTTTCGACTTACCCATAGTTAATGATGAAAACAACTACAAAATTTGACACAAATGATTGCCAGGCCATATTTTGGCGTTGAGAATCCGTTTTAAGCATATTTCCAGATAAACCCACGAGCGGTTCTGATAATAGCCTTTTAAGGCTCCAATAACCGTTGAACTGTCGACCCCAACAAGTTTACCCGCCTGTTTTATACTATCAAATTGTTGTAAAAGCTTTCCCTGCTTAAAATATTGCAAAACGGATCGTTGACTGTTCTCTGATCTAAGAACTTCTCCAAACTCATAACCGGATAAATCTATAAAAGCGGGGCCTTCCCCTTCTTGCCAATAAAAGCCACCGGCACTAAATCTTTTCTCTTGCATTATTACCCTGGATATTTCAGTGTGCCTAATTCCAGTGGTCTTGGCTGCATCATTAATGGTGGGATAGGTAGCGACACGGCGACTGTTCAGTTTGTATTGAGTTACTTTCTTACCAAAGGCTTCTTTATTTTCTCTCCGGCGTTTAGCAATAGCGTCCAGCATTGGCTTAATGTCAATTTGAGGATCTTTACCAAAACGCCAGATAAATCCACCTGCTGAATATTCATTACCCCTTGCCCGGCTACTAATATGGCTATGGCTAATCCCTGTTCTTTTAGAAGCAACTGCAATACTTGGATAAGTTTTGACTTTCTTCCCTTGAATGTTATATTGGGT
>JALYZZ010000144.1 GCA_030948675.1 Bacteroidota bacterium
GGCTTTGGGCCAATAAGCGGCCTGGTGATGGGTACTCGCTCAGGCGACATCGACCCTTCTGTCATCTTTCACCTCGTCGACGAGGTTGGATACAGCATTGATCAGGTAAAAGCATTGCTAAACAAACAAAGTGGCATGCAGGGGCTTGCTGGGTTTAGCGATATGCGTGATATATCAAAAGCAATTGCCCAAGGCGACAGGGAAGCAGAAATGGCGTACGAAATATACGCGTACCGAATCAAAAAATATATTGGCTCGTACGCAGCATTATTAAATGGATTAGATGCCATTGTATTTACCGCAGGAGTGGGGGAGAATGATGCAGATATTAGAGAACGAGTTTGCTCAAATCTCAGTTTTCTTGGAATTAATCTTGACAACACGAGAAACGCATTACTATCTTCAGAAGCAAGGGAAATCAGTTCCGATGATTCTTTTGTAAAAGTATTAGTGATTCCCACTAATGAAGAGTTGGAAATTGCACAGCAGTGTTATGTGTTGCTAAAAAAATAAAAAGACTTTCTAATTGGCTGAACAATTCAGACGCAGACATTGACATCGGTGAATATATTGTCTTAACATTTTTTCAAACTTGCGCTCGCCTAAATTTTTTCCCTCCTCGTAAAAGGGAAACGGATTTTAATTGGTTAACAATTATGAATCGAGGGTGTAGTAATGCAACAGAAATCAATGGCAAGCTATTTTGTACATTCGTTTAATAAAACTTTGACACATGAGTTCAGGATATTTTAGTTACCCGCAACCGCTGAATGAACCGGTATTGAACTATGCACCGGGAAGTCCGGAAAAAGCAGCTTTGAAAAAGGCTCTGGCTGAATTGAAAGATCAAGAGATGGACATTCCGATGTACATAGGTGGAGATGAGGTGCGTACGGGAAACAAAAGAGCGCTGCATCCACCTCATGAAAAAGACCATATTTTAGGGTATTTTCATTTTGGTGATGAACAACATGTAAGGCAGGCAATAGACGCAGGGCTGAAAGTAAGAGAATTGTGGAGCAACACCAGTTGGGAAGCACGCGCTCATATTTTCTTAAAGGCTGCTGACCTCATTGCAACCAAATATCGTGCTTACATGAATGGCACTACCATGCTTGGTCAAAGCAAAACAGCCTATCAGGCAGAGATCGACAGCGCATGTGAGTTGATCGATTTTCTTCGTTTCAATGTTTATTTTCTTACAGAAATATACAAGCAACAGCCAATCTCAAGTCCGGGTATGCATAACAGAACAGAATGGAGAGCATTGGAAGGGTTTGTGTTAGCAGTTACCCCGTTTAATTTCACTGCGATAGCTGGTAACCTTCCAGCAAGCGCAGCTATGTGTGGCAATGTGGTTGTTTGGAAACCAGCAGATACACAGGTGTTTGCAGCGCAAATGTTCATGCGTATAATGAAGGAAGCCGGGTTGCCGTCCGGTGTAATAAATCTGGTATACGTAGAAGGGCCAGTACTTGGAAATGTGTGCTTTACCCACCCTGATTTTGCAGGTGTTCATTTCACTGGTTCTACTGCAGTATTTAATAATATGTGGAAGACAATAGGTGAAAACATAGGCAGGTACAAAGGGTACCCAAGAATAGTAGGCGAGACTGGTGGAAAAGATTTTGTAATTGCACACAAAACGGCAGACGTTGATGTTGTAGTTACTGCATTAGCGCGTGGAGCGTTTGAGTACCAGGGACAAAAATGTTCGGCTGCCTCCAGAGCTTACTTACCCAGTAATCTGGCCGAAGAAATTAAATCAAAACTGGTGGCGGAAGTTAAAACAATGAAGATGGGAAGCGTTGAAAACTTCAGCAATTTTATGGGAGCCGTAATTGATGAAAAGAGCTTCGATAAAATAAAAAGATACATAGATAATATCGACGGCAGCAGTGCAAAGATATTGGTTGGCGGTAACTGCGATAAAGCCACAGGCTACTTTGTAGAACCTACGATTATAGAAACAAATGATCCACGTTATGCAACTATGTGCGAAGAGATTTTTGGCCCGGTTTTGACCGTTTATACTTACGATGCAGATAGGTTTGAAGAGGCGCTCGAGTTCGTCGACGATACCTCTCCCTATGCACTTACCGGTGCAATCATCTCCCAAGACAGGGCAGCGGTGGATTTGGCAACACAAAGGCTACGGCATAGTGCGGGTAATTTTTATATTAACGATAAGCCAACAGGTGCAGTTGTTGGACAACAACCTTTTGGTGGTGGACGCGCAAGCGGCACTAACGACAAAGCGGGAAGTATGCTTAATCTATACCGCTGGTTGAGCGCCAGAACAATTAAAGAAACCTTTGTTCCGGCTACTGATTACCGCTATTCATTTTTACAGCAAAATTAAAGTTTTGCGTTTCTGATTTAATGCTTTTGCCTTATTTTTGCAGCCGGTAACGATGGTCCTGTGACCGAGTGGCTAGGTAGAGCTCTGCAAAAGCTTCCACAGCGGTTCGAATCCGCTCGGGACCTCTGAAGTAAGGATTACAGAAATGTGATCCTTATTTATTTTTACTCCACTTTATTTTTACTCCTTGATTTTCAAAGTCTTATAACACTTTCGGCCGACTCTGGCTTCCTAACTTTACAAGGGCTTATTTTACTAAAAACACATAGTTAATCGAGTAAAAATCGAGTAAAGTTTAAACAATGAATTATCCACTCAAATTTATTTGTGATAAGCGCTTCATCCGGAAAGACGGAACCACTTTTATTTATATCCAATATTGTTTTAGTGCAAGTAATCGCACTTTATTAAATACCAAAATTGCTATTCCCCCTCAGTTCTGGAATCAGAAAAAAGAATGTGTATCTGATAAGTTGCCGGAAAAGTTCGGTATAGCAGAAAGTTTGCAGAGTGAGCTTAAGCGGATGATAACAGTTGTTGAAGACATTATTG
>JALYZZ010000146.1 GCA_030948675.1 Bacteroidota bacterium
ACTGTCTTACCTGGAAGGGTAAACCTTAACAGGTATACTTAACGAATATAAATTTTATTAGAATAAATCTTTTATGAATATGAAAAAGGCATTAAAACAAATAGTAACTGTTTTGGTTTTGCTGATAATATTAACAGGTGCTGCAATACCCCCTACTAAAACAACCAAGCTCTACATATCTGATTTTGACAATGTGCTTGGTACATCAATGCAAATAAAAATTGCAGCCGATGCTGAGCAAAATGCTGCAAAAGCCGAAGACGTGGCACTTGCTGAAATTGACAGGCTCAATAAAATTCTTAGCGGTTACGACACTTTGAGCGAGTTTAGCATATGGATGAAGGCCGATAAAAAACCGATTGTAATTTCAACAGAACTGTTTGAGGTACTTTCACTTTTTGACCAATGGCGAATAAAAAGTAATGGTGCGTTAGATGCCTCGGCGGAAACAGTTAGTAAACTATGGCGTGATGCAGCTAAACAAAAAAGGGTTCCGTCAGGTGTTGAAATTGCAAACGCAGTGAATGCAGTTCGACAGCAGCATTATATCCTCAACGAACAGCAACATACCGCCCAGCGAACGAGTGATGCTCCCCTTATTTTGAACTCGTTTGCAAAAAGCTATGTAATGAATATGGCGGCAGACGCTGCTATGGCTGCAACAGGTGTAACTGGCCTTGTGCTAAATATTGGTGGCGATATCATCGTTCGCGGAGAGCATGTTGAACAGGTACAGGTTAGCGATCCTAAAGCAGATGCAGAAAACGATGCGCCAATAGCTAAGGTGCAGATTAACAACAAAACCATCGCTACCAGTGGTAACTATCGCCGTGGTGAATTGATCGATGGAAAATGGTATTCTCATATTATTGATCCGCGTACAGGGCAGCCTGCAACAGGTGTAATCAGTGCCACTGTGATTGCAGACAAGGCAACCGATGCCGGGGCACTGGCGACAGCTTTAAACGTGTTGTCTCCTGAGGAGGGTAAAAAACTAGTAGCTTCTATACCTGGAGCGGAATATTTGCTGGTAACTTCTGACGGCAGGCAGGTTGAAAGTGAAGGTTGGAACGGGGTTGAAATTTCAGAGACAAAGTCTGCCATTGAAAATATTCCTTTAGCTTCCAAAGACAAAGTATGGGATCCGAATTATGAATTGGTAATTAACCTGGAGCTGGCATCAATAGAAGGCATGAGAGTACATCGCCCATTTGTAGCGGTTTGGGTAGTTGACAAGGAAAAAAAGCCTTTAAGGCAGATCGCCTTATGGTATAATAAGCCCCGCTATCTTGACGACATGCGCTCCTGGTATGCTACTTACTACAGCCAATTTGCGGAAGGGAACAGTAACATCAGTTCCACAACAAGCGCAACAAGATCTGCGGGTAAGTATAGTTTAAAATGGGACGGGAAAGATGACAAGGGTAACCTGGTAAAGCAGGGCGTTTACACAGTGTTTATTGAAGCTGCGAGGGAACATGGTACACACCAGTTGATGAGCCAGGAAATTGATCCAAAGAAGCCGCAACATTTTAACATTCCGGGAAATACTGAAGTGGCATCAGCATCGCTTGACTATAGGAAAAAATCAAATGGAAACTAATACAGAGGCAGTTGAATTCAATGTAGAAGAAGCTAAAAAACCGAAATCGGTACTAAAAAAACGGACTGCTTCTATTTCCCGGTGGCTACATGTTTACTTATCGATGCTCAGCTTTTTGGTAGTGTTGTTTTTTGCAGTTACAGGCATCACTCTCAACCACGCTGAATGGTTTGATGGTAAGCAAGTGGAAAAGAAGTTGTCAGGAACAGTACCGACGACCTGGGTAAACGTGCCGGATACGAACCAGGTAAAGAAGCTTGAGATTGTTGAATTGCTTCGAAGTAAATACGGAATAAAGGGCTACGTCAGTGATTTCCTGATCGAGGACGAACAATATTCCCTCTCCTTTAAAGGTCCGGGTTATAGCGCCGATGCTTTTATCAATCGTAAGGACGGAAGCTTCCAACTTACTGAACTCCGGCTGGGGTTGGTTGCTGTGTTGAACGACCTTCATAAAGGACGTGACAGTGGGAAAGGTTGGAGTTGGGTGATCGATGTTTCGGCAGGGTTTCTGACCCTCGTTTCTCTAAGTGGGTTGGTTATGCTGTTCTTCCTAAAGAAAAAAAGGTTTAAGGGATTATTGCTGCTTGTTTTTGGTGGAGTTGTCTGCTATTTCGTCTATTTGATTTGGGTTCCTTAGATCTTTAGCAGGGGTTTACTTAATTAAAGTAAGTCAGGACATTAGCTGTTTTTATCGCCAGTATGTGTTTGATTTCAAATGGGTCGTTCGATTAGGTCTAGAAAAGGAGTATTTTCAAAAACCGATCCAGATATTGATATATTCGTCAAAGATTTGCATTACTTGAAAGCAAGCGAAGCGAGTAAGTTATTCGTGGAGTAGAGAAACAATGACTTTTATAAGTAGTTCCATTACTTAGGACTTACAAAATAAGTTGGGGACCCATCCGGTCGGCAGAAGATGAATTAGTGGAAAAAGAAGTTTCTATAAAAAGTTGAATTTTGAAAATAATTTTAATTATATTTATTGAAACATAATTTAAAATTGCTGCTATGAGAACTGTTGCCCAAATACTTGCCCGTAAAGGAATTACAGTGATAACTGTAGGGCCTGCAACACCTGTTATTGATGCATTGAGAACAATGGCTGATAAAAATATTGGATCAGTGGTGGTAATGGAAGGAACTTCTTTTAAAGGAATTATGACTGAAAGAGATTATTCACGTAAAGTGATACTGATGGGTCGATCTTCCGATCATACTACCGTGGCTGATATTATGTCGTCGGCTTTTCCGGTAATTACGCCTAAAGATTCGATTGAGCATTGCATGAAGCTTTTATCTGCACACCATTTGCGTTATTTGCCGGTGATGCAAAATGATGAGTTGACGGGCATTATATCTATTAATGATGTGGTAACGGAAACAATTCTTAGCCAATACGAGACTATTTCTCATCTTCAGAATTACATTCAATCTTAAACCTTTCAGACCGTTCACGACATCAAAATCACTTTTCTGATGTGCCTGCAACTGGTAACAGCTTCATGACAGGCCTGTTGCTAGTTCTTTCGGGCATTGACAATAAAGGCAGTTCGTATGGCACGTTTGTCGCCTATTGTCTTATAAAATTCTTCCAGGTAATTCACCATTTCTTTTCTTGTCTTTTCACTTAAAAGAGTAAAGCTATTAATGGTGAACATAATCCTGCTTTTTCTTTCCTTAAAAATATCAATTGCCACCTGCAATTCATCCATCGACCTTTCGAAGCCGCGATACAGTCTGTCTTTAACTGATTTAATACCCAACTCTTCGTTTGGAACAGCATAATCGGCATCCACCAGCCCCGCATAATCAAAGTCGTACGGAATGGCAAAGGGCAAGGCCAACGAATCATTTTTTGGTATTATCAATTTTATATTATGATAGTTTGGCACAGACCAATCAGTATTGCCAATCATATATTGAAACAAACTTATCAATGTCATCTGTTGCCTGTTGGTAGCCTCTGAAGGGAATTGCACCTTTTTCATTTCGTTACAATTATTTCTAGCCGCAAGGTCAGTAATGTCTTCTATAAGAAAGGCGTATTGCGAATATGGTTTCGCCTTTTGCCGGCTGTCTTTATAAGTAACATGCATTAATCTAACCCTAAAGCTCATAATTGAAATAAGGCTGTAGATTTTATACACCAGGTATTCTTTCAGCAACAATTCTTCAAACGCGCTGCCCGTTCTGCAACCCCCAACCATCTTAAGCTTTTTCAGTGCAGAAAGTTTCGGTGAAGTAGGATTTTTCAAATTCAACATCAGAGAGGCAATATCGCAATTGTTTTTTCTATATTCTCCTCTTGGCTCTATTCGGATATTTTCATCAATGACGGAAGTATCGTCAAAGCGCATGATAATATTGGCGGGCTGCCATGTCGGCTCTTTTTTTTCACTTTTTAGTTTTCTTACGTCTGTTGACAGGGTTACTTCAATGACTTTATCATCGCTAAAAAACAACTGTCGGCTTACAGCAGCACTTTGGGAAAGTGCGCACGGCGAATAGAGAATAATCGCAAGGATAATAGCAGACAAAATTCTCATAGCGGGGTGATGGTTTTAGGAAATTTCAGGGAGTAAAATACAAAAACGTTTTAATATTTAAAACCGTTTGCGCCCTCCAACGTGTAAGCCCGTTTTTGAAATGGGCTGCTGTTTTTGTTTTAAATAATTATCTTTTAAAATCTGTCCTCGTTATGTATTGCATTAAAATGTTTAATCGACGTGATCTTTACCTGTGAAAAAAAACAGCAGCAGTAAAGGCTATTACAGACATAGCGATTCCGTACATGAAAATGTTATATGACATATGCAAAAACTTGTATTTGCGCCCCAACACTTTTCCCTGCCAATAGATATCTTTTATGAGGCTGCCATACAAAAACTCGGTGTCGTTCATCATTTCCCGCATGCCGAAGTCATAGTCTTTGAAACTCATATTGTAGAAACTTCCGTAAAATAACAGATTGACTGACTTCTTTTCAACATCTTCAGGGGTAAAAAGGCCTGGATGTACTTTGGGTCTGGTAGCCAATACCGAATAGATGATGGTGGCTACATTAACTACCAGTAAAATAATTGTGGGAACAATAAGGTATCCGTTTTTATCGAGTTTTTCTACAATCAGGCCGAGCACAACAGATATAATAATAGAGTTGACCGAGATCATAATGTGTGCCTTATTGTCGGCCATCCCGCTTATCTTTTGACTGTTTGATGATGAAATTCTAAACATGGTTTCTATACCTCTTACCGGCTTACCCACCTGCTGCGATAATCTGCTTTCGCTTGTATCCTCCGGCCCCGGCAGCCTGTCGCCCGTATCATATCGCGAGATCTGGTCACCGCTGGTTTCCAATATCTTTTCCATCTGTTTATTTTTAATTTTCCTTAAATGGTTCTCTTTGCCTTCATCTAAAAGCGCTTTGCAATAGTTGGTGTAAAAGTGGTGGCCTTCAAGCCATTTAACTATGTCTTGGAGCCAAACCTGCGGATCGATATTGATATTTTTAATTATCTCAATTTCCTTTTTTAGCAATCTTTGTTTTTCCTTAAATCTTTTTGTTCCAACAAAAAAAGTATCAGCATCACATACTATTTTCTCGGGCAACGATTCGGCTTTTTGCAACTGAGCCCCAGCTAAGATGCATTTTTTTATTTCTGCAATATCCTCTGCAGAAGTGCCAGTAGTTTGCAAAAAACTATCTGCGAGGTCAATGCTTTTTAGGTGAAAAGAGTCGTAGTTGCCAATATGGTAGCCTGTATTTTTAAACCAGAGTGCTGTACAAACTATAAAAGTTGACCGGTCATCAGGATGAAAAAAAGGTAAGATTTTTCCGGCTTTATTTATTACCTCCCTTGTGTCTGAAAAGCTATGAAAAAGTAATCTTTCGTCTGTTTGCTCTGAATAGAAAGCCTCAATATAGTTCTCAACCTTCGTTAATAGCTTTTTATAATTCATAGTCATGTTGTTCTGGTGTGTCGTTCGTCTCTTACCTCTAATATATCCTATTTTTTTTACTTTATAATCATTTGCCTCCGCGTTTTATCTTAGTTGGTGGCAAAGGTTGAAAGAAGATTTTTATTGTCAGGCCTGCCGCCTCCGCTTTGAATTGCAAGCAGCAATTCTTATATTGATAGCAGAATTTTAAAAAAAGTAACAAAACAAGACGATACAGAATGTATTAATAAGCGGTGTCGACATTAGCTTATGCTGTTTTGGTAAAACGTGTACGATGAAAATGCTTCTGCTTTCATTCATTTACCTAGTGTTAACTACTTTGCTTTTGCATTCAAGTTTTATCAATGCAAAGGCTTTGTCACGACGGGATGAAGTGTTTGGTATGCTCTTAGAAAAAGGACTATTTGAGGCAGATGAAGTATTAACTATTAAATTAAGTGGCAACTTTAAAGAGTTATTTAGTGACCGGGGCGAAAAGGTTCAACAGCACCCAATAGTAGTGTCCTATGCCAGTTCTGATAGCAACCAGGTGTCTGTTAACGCAACAGTCAAAAGCAGGGGACATTTTCGAAAGGAAGTTGGAAACTGTTTATATCCACCGCTACTGCTTCAATTCGAAAAGAGTGAAAATTTTAAGTCCTCTATTTTTAAAGACCAGACCAAATTGAAATTGGTAATGCCGTGCCAGGGGGAGGAGTACATAGTGCGCGAATGGATGGTAT
>JALYZZ010000156.1 GCA_030948675.1 Bacteroidota bacterium
TCCCAGGCCCAAAGATCGCCGTAATTTCCCCCAGAACCAAGTATAACCATTGACGCACGCATTTCATTGATTTCGTCTTTCAGCGCTGCCAGCAAACGGCCAGTCACTACCTTTCCTATTACGTTTAATTCTCCAAACTCTTCCTGAACCCATTCAAGTTCTTCATGCAATTCTTCTTCGGCAAAATCTAAAGCATTGTTGATGGTCACCAATGCAATGCCATCTCCAGAATAGTTAGCCGGAATAGTGTAAACATGTAATAATATAATACTGATTTCTTCTTTTTCTGCCTTATTCTTTACAAGTGAGCAAGTATATGCCAGTGCATTACGCGAAGTCTCAGAGAAGTTGGTACAAACAATCAGATTTGACATATACTTCTGTTTTGGCTTGAGAGGTGATTTGTAAGTTAAGAATTATTAGGCAACGGTAAGTGATAAAAAACTGTTCTCCAATCTATGCAATTATAGTGTAAGAATTATGCAGAGAAAAAATGTAGTAAAGAATAAAAAGTAGGAGGGTAAAGAGCAAAAAAAATGGCAAGTTACTTACATCGCACCGCTACAACCATTTACCCTTGCTGCATTCCTGCCCTGGGGGATTCAATAGGAGCTGGTCGTATAAGACTTGCCGGAGCAAAAGTAGGAGAATGAAATTAAACTGCAAAATAGAACAGTGTTTTGGCTAATATTCTTCCAAGAAATAATCTTTACGCCTTACTTATTTTGTCTGGTTCTTCCTAAGCTAAATCCAGACATAAAAATAAACGGGTAATAAAACGCGCTTGCGGAACAGTTAGCAGTTTACATTGTTTCTTATGTATGCAAAACATACAGCCTGTTTTTTTAAAAGCGCGATGGGAGAATCTCATCATGTGTAATTATGAAGTCAATCCTTCCATACTTATACCCCATCTGCCTCCTTACACCGAATTGGACACATTTCACAACAAGGCGCTTGTGAGTGTGGTTGGTTTTATGTTTAATGATACGCGGGTGTTCAGATACCGCTGGCCATATCACACAAACTTCGAAGAAGTAAATCTTCGCTTTTATGTAAAACATTTTGATGGAAAAGTCTGGAAAAGGGGAGTGGTGTTTGTGTCGGAAATTGTGCCCAGTCCCATCATTGCTTTTATGGCAAATAGCCTTTATCACGAGCACTACTCTTATGCGCGGATGAGCCATGAAACAATTATAGATGGTAATGAGATATCTATTTTTTATAGCTGGAAGCACAAAAAAAATTGGAATAGAATATCAGTAGTTGCCGGCTCTGCACTAATTGACATAATGCCCGATACCGAAGAGGAATTTATCTTTGAGCATTACTGGGGTTATAATAAATACAATGCTACCACCACTATAGAATACGCGGTTGAGCACGAAACCTGGCAAGTGCAGCAGGTGAAAGAATGGAATCTTGATTGCGATGTTGCAGGTCTTTATGGAAAAGAGTTCGTTCCTTTTTTATCAACAACTCCAACATCAGTATTGCTTGCTAAGGGGTCTGAAGTTGTTATCAGAAAGCCCGTTTTTATAAAAAAAGGGTTGACAGATAACAAGTGATTTCTGTCATCTGTCAACCCTTATCTGTCAACTTATAAAGTTGCCATATCAATAACAAAGCGATAGCGTACATCGCCGTTTAACATCCTTTCGTACGCCTCATTAATGTCTTTGATAGCTATTACTTCCACATCTGATGTTATTCCATGTTCTGCACAATAGTCAAGCATCTCCTGGGTTTCGGGCAATCCGCCAATGAGAGAACCTGCAATGCTTCTGCGCTGAAAAATTAAATTGAAGGCAGGGATTTGTGCAGCAGTTGGCGGCGCGCCTACACATATCATCACTCCGTCGGTATTTAACATGCTCAAATACATGTTGTAGTCATGCTCAGCCGATACGGTATCGATTATAAAATCAAAATAGTTAGCCAGTCCTTTTAACTGTTCAGGATCTTTGGTAAGGGCAAATTTATGCGCTCCTAACCTTTTTGCATCTGCCTCTTTAGAGGGCGAAGTGCTAAGCATAGTTACCTCTGCACCAAATGATACTGCAAATTTAACTGCCATGTGTCCCAATCCACCTAGCCCTAAGATGCCAACTTTATGACCTTTTCCTACTTTCCATTTGCGCAGCGGCGAATACGTTGTTATTCCAGCGCACAACAATGGGGCAACAGCTTCTAAGGCCAGTTTATCTGATATTGATAATACAAAACTTTCGTCTGTCACTATTGCACTTGAGTAACCTCCTAAAGTATTTGTTCCGTCTACTCTGTCCGGGCTATTGTAAGTAAACGTTGCACCGTTTTCGC
>JALYZZ010000166.1 GCA_030948675.1 Bacteroidota bacterium
ATACACAGTTAGTATTGTAAAAGCAAGCGACCAGGTATTCGGCACAAAACGGGCAATAATGGTTGGTATGTCCGGCAATTTGTATTCAGTCTTCAATCCGGTAGTACCAAGAGGTGTCAATTTTTGCATTGTGGACCGCACCGGAAAAATACTGTTTCATTCGGAGTACCGGCGAAACCTCCAGGAAAACCTTTTTGAAGAAGTAGCAAACAACGTTGCTTTAAAAACTGCTGTTAATCGCAGGGATAGCATCATGCTCGGCCTTACATTATACCAAAAGGATGTAAATCTGCTTGTCACCCCGCTTAAAGGCTTGCCGTATTACCTGGTAACCTACTCCAACAAACGCGATCAGATTTTACACGTCTTCCATATTTTAGGCTTTACGTTGCTCACCGAAAGCCTGCTGCTTTTGCTGATAGCATTGGTGTCTTTATTTTTCTACTATTCCAACAATAAATTCTCCCAGTTATTTTTTGTGGAGAACGATATGGAGTTTACAAAGCCGTCTGAACTAAAGGAGGAATATTATAAGAACTTATTTGTCTTTCACATCACTATCCTGGTACTGTCGATTGCTATGTCGCTTGTGTTTACCGGCAAAGAATGGCTCTTTTTTGTACTAAATCTTTCCATCCAGCTTCCGCTTTTTTCCATTATTGGTTATTACCTTATAAGGTGCCTTGAAAATAACTGTGCAGCTATAACTGCCTCAAAAAAGGTTACCACAGGCGGCATAAGCTTATTAACCGTGCTCTTTAAAAAAAGAAAGTTTAGAAGTAGCATTATTAAAGTTTTGTTGCCATACATTTTTATAGTATGCCTTTTTCAGTTAAACAAAGATGCCCTATTCAATACTCCGCATACCACTGCAATTATTTGGATAAACGCCTTTATTATACTCCTCGAAGTGCTTATGCCTGTTTTAGCCATCAGCATCAGAATTTTTGGATTGCCTTTTTTAAAGCATCTGCCTGTAAGAAAGATAAACGAGACCTCTTTTCAACATTTCTTTATCAAAGCGCTTTTGCTTTCGGCTGTTATGACAACTATACTGCCTGTTATCGGCTTGCTGCTATATGCAGGTAACCAGGAAAAAATGCTACAGCTAAAAAGCCGTCAGATGTACGAGGCACAAAAGATACAAGACCGGCGAACTTTTGTAAACGCAACAACAGGCAACACAAAACTGGGTACGATTTCGGCTTACAGTGTGGAGGATTCAGCCTTCATTCATCAACTAAAATTCACTTCATCACATGGATTATATGTAGGCAACGATTCAGTGTACACAAGCATGGTTTGGAGGCCGAAGCGAGACAGCTCGTTTGCTGATTATGGCTTGTACAGGGCGTTTACCCAGTTTTTATTTTTACCGCCCGATCATCCTGATTTTTTTACTAACAAAGACTATTATTACTTCTGGAAAGACAGTTCAAGCAATGGTGACAGCTCTTTCTGGAACTTTCATTACCGCAACACCGCCGATTATAAAGACAGATCGCATCTTGTAATTTCTTCTACATTCACGGTCACCCCTACCACTTTTTCGCTGTTTAAAAACTCGAGTAGTCTTCTCTTGTTTTTTGTGGTGATCGTCTTTGTCTATATCTTTTACCAGATCCTCTTTGCCGTGTCAAAACGGATTTTTTTAATTGGTTATTTCGAACATTCTCCCGGCAAAGAACAAGACCAGGACTATTTAGACAAGAAATACTTTGCAGGAAAATTGATTACAGATCCATTTGAACTGGCGTTTTGGAAGCAGAATATGATAACTACCAACACTATTTTGCAGAAAGAAAGCGAATATGAAAACACGGAGCAGAAAGATGAGTGCATCCTGAAAATACAAACCTTGCTGGCTGCTGAGTACGAAAATATTTGGCAAGAGCTACCACCTGCGGAAAGGTTTGCAGTATACGACATTGCAATCGATAGTTTTACCAATTATAAAAACATCGACATTATCTACTCTTTGTATAAAAAAGGCATACTTAGAAAAAAAGATCATCACCTTGTTGTAATGAACAATAGTTTTCGCAACTACCTCGCAACTAAATCAGGTAGCCTTGAAATAGCAAGATTGCGGGAAGATATCAGCGAAGGCGGTAACTGGGGCAATATAAGAACTGTACTTCTTGTAATTACAATGATCGTAGTGGTGTTTTTATTTGTGGTGCAGGAAGATCTGTCTAAAAGAATACTTGCTATTGCAACCACCTTAGCAGCCCTGATACCGTTGATGCTAAAAGTCTTTAGCAAGAACAATGAAAGTGGCAGTCCTGATAAAAAGTAGCCCTTCAGCAGATGTATCAGCAACTATTTGAAGCGTTTAAAAATAAAAGTAAAAAGGGTTAAAACAACTTTCACGTAAAAGGCCTTTTCGCAACCTTCTTTTTCTGTTTCAACAAGCGTGCTTACCACAAGGGAATATGTAAATACAGTAGTTTTACAAGAGGCAAAAAATTAGTAGACTATGACCATTACGCACATCAACATCTATCGTTACTCGATACCCATGCATGCATTTGCGATCGCTACCGGAACGATGGACTCTGCACAAAATGTTTTTATAAAAGTGTATACTAATGAAGGTATTTACGGGGCGGGCGAATGCTCCGCGTTTCCATATATAACAGGTGAAACACAGGAAACATGCCTTGCTATGGCCAGAGATTTTGCCAAAATATGGAAAGGGAAAGACCCACTTGAAATCGATAGCCGCCTAAAAGAACTTGAATTATTTGCAGCACGAAATACTACTATAAAAAGCGCTTTTGACATGGCCTTGTACGATATAGCTGCTAAAGCTGCTAACGTGCCTTTGTATGAATTTTTAGGAGGCGCAAAAAGACCCGTGCAAACGGATATAACCATTGGTATCGGACCCATAGAAGAAATGGTTGAAAAAGCAAGACAATTTGAAGAACAGGGCGCTGCTATTTTAAAAATAAAGATTGGTAAAAATGCTTATGAAGATGTTGACAAAATAAGTAAGATAAGAGAAGCAGTAACTGCAGGCATGCTTATACGGGTTGATGCTAACCAGGGATGGGTGTATGAGGATGCCGTTTTTGCATTGCAGGCATTAGCACAGTTTGATATTGAGTTTTGTGAGCAGCCGATGCGCACCTGGTACGACGACTACCTGCCCGAGCTTTGTCACAACGCCGCCGTGCAGGTAATGGCAGACGAAAGCTGTTATAGCTCGCACGATGCAAGAAGGCTAATACAAGCAAAATCGTGCGATTCAATTAACATAAAACTGGCAAAATCTGGCGGTATAGCCGAGGCATTAAAAATACACACGTTGGCGGAAGAAGCGGGTATACCATGTATGATTGGGGGAATGCTTGAAAGCCGTTTTGCACTGACTGCAAATCTTCATTTTGCCTGGGCCAACCAAAACATACAGTACTACGACCTTGATACCTGCTTGCTGGGTCACCTGGAAGATCCCGTTACTGGCGGAGCTACTTATAACAGGTTTATGCTTGATTGCCCCGATGCTCCCGGTATTGGTGCTGACGTAGACGAAACTTTTCTTAATAAATGTGAACAGTGTACCGTGTAGTGCCTGGTATTGTTTTTTGCTGCACAAGCTGGCTGTTAAAAAAAATTTACGTCAACCACCTAAGTTGTATATTTATTTCCTACTTAAAAAAACCAAAACAACACGATTATGAAAATGTACGTTGAGCTCTGGAAAGCAAAAACAGCCTGGAAAGATCTATCTAAAGAAGAAAGAGGAAATTATATGGGATTGCTAGGGCCGGCCATACAACAACTGATGGAAAACGGCGCTAAAATTATTAACTGGGGAGTAAATGATGCTTCCACTTTTACCAGGGCTGATTATGATTTTTTTGCTGTCTGGACTTTTTCGGATGACAACGCTGCACAAAACTTTGAAAAAATGGTAGAAGGCGCAGGATGGTATAACTATTTTGAGCAGGTAAATATAAAAGGTGATGCAGCCACGCCACAAGAGGTAATTGGCAAAATGATAGAAATGTAGCAATAGCCCAAAAAAAGTTGATTTCAATCAATGTCCGGGTAATTATAAAAAGATTGCGCGGCTGCTACTCACAAAAGCTTTCACAACAAAATAAACGACTTGCCTCAATGAAAATACTACTACTCATTCTTTCATGCGCGTTATCTGTATCCCTGCAGGCTCAACAAGATACATTGCCCTCGCCAGTGTACAGGTGGAACAGCGCATAGGTGCAAA
>JALYZZ010000168.1 GCA_030948675.1 Bacteroidota bacterium
CAATAATATTGCCCGGCTACACAATGAACCACTTGTATCTCTAAAAGACGGAGAAAAGCAGCCATTTGTTTTGCACAATAAGCGTTTGTATTTGCAGCGATATTTCAATTATGAAACACAGATTTTAAACAGGATAAAATCGTTTGTTAAAAACGAAAAAAACGAAGTTGAAAAAAGGCTGCAGGCTGCAATTAATCATGTTGATTTTATAAAGGCGCTTTTTAATGACAATGGTTTTACCGAAAGCAGCATCGCTGCTGAAAATATAGATTGGCAAATTGTAGCTGCAGTCTCCGCAGTTCTCAACAATTTTACCATTATCACGGGTGGCCCGGGAACGGGTAAGACAACTACCGTAGCGAAAGTACTTGCGATGTTATATGCAATTCAACCAGAGTTAAAGGTGGCGTTGTGCGCCCCAACAGGAAAGGCGGCAGTGCGAATGGCTGAGTCATTGAAACTGTCTGCCATGCATTTGCCAGCAAGTATTAAACAAAAGTTTGATAGCCTGTCTCCCGGCACCATTCATCGGTTGCTTAAATACGTGCCCGACTCTCCCTATTTTAAACACGACAGAGAAAATCCGGTAAATTTCGACGTTGTAATTGCGGACGAATCGTCAATGATTGACGTAGCACTTTTTGCAAAGCTACTCGATGCAATAGGCCCGCAAACCAAACTGATCTTATTAGGAGATAAAGACCAATTAGCTTCTGTGGAAGCCGGAAGTTTATTTGGCGACCTTTGTAAAATTCAAGCCGGCTTGCAGATGCTAACCCAGGAAAGAGCAATGATCGTCAATCAATTTATTGCTGATAACCGACGCCGCGTTACTGCTGATTGTTTACTAAAAAGTAAGGGCCACCCACTCTCTGAACACATTATTGAGTTAAGAAAAAGTCACCGTTTTACAAGCGATAAAGGAATAGGTAAATTTAGCAAAGCTGTAATAATAAATGATATTGAAGGCCTGCGTGGCTACCTGGAAAATAACGCAGATTTGCAAGTAAAGATTGATACAAAATATGACCAGGAAATATTTGAACAATTTGTAGAAGGTTATACTGCATACATCAAAGAGCCTGACATAAAAACAGCGTTGAAAAAACTAAACGAGCTACGCGTTTTATGCGCTGTAAGAGATGGGGAGCAGGGTTTGTATAGCCTGAATGCGGCAATAGAAAACTACCTGCGAAAAAAGAAGCTGATTAATAAGCATTCAGAGTACTATGAAAACCGACCCGTTATCGTAACCCGCAATTATTACTCGCTTGGCTTGTTTAACGGCGATGTTGGATTGATAAGAGCTGATGAAAACGGCATTTTGAAAGTGTGGTTTGAAGGCAGCGACAACGAGTTAAAATCTGTGCTGCCGGGTTATGTAGCAGATTCGGAAACTGTTTTTGCAATGACTATTCATAAAAGCCAGGGCTCTGAATATGATCGTGTTTTAGTAGTGCTCCCAGACAACACAAACATTTCAATACTAACCCGCGAGCTACTATATACTGCCGTTACCCGGGCTAAATCAGCAGTGATATTGCAGGCAAGTGAAGCAGTGATATTACACACAGCAGAAGGAGTGGTCGAAAGAGCATCGGGGATTATGGATCGATTTGAAGAACCTTGATTTGAATTTAGCTCAATTTGAAGATGAACAACTAACCCGCTATCACCGCTATTGGATTCATTTTAGAGTAAATTTGTATAAACGAAATTTTATGGGGGTATTCAGGCAAGAGTTTACAATTATAAATGCTGATGACAAAGCCTTAGCAAAGCGTAATCTTATAAAACACGATGAAGTAAGAGAACTGAAAACTTCTTTTTTAATTGACACCGGTGCTTATATGCTATGTATAAATGAAGAAATTCAACATCAATTAGGGCTGGAGATTACTGATAGGCAGGAAGTATTACCAGCAAATGGTGAACGCCAGCTTTTTAATATTGCGGGGCCAGTAGAAATTAAAATTTTTAACAGAAGAACTATAACAGAGGCCATTGTTTTACCAGGAAATGCAGAGCCATTGTTTGGCAGTATTCCCCTCGAGGCATTGGATTTAATAGTAGACCCGAGGGAAAAAGCATTAAAATTGCCCCCCGATAGACCTTATATAGCCCAAACCCTTGTTCTGTAAAAATGAGTTTACAAATAAATGGGTCTAATTCATTGGAACAACTTGCAGGTGAACTTTCGCGGCAATTGCAGCGGCAGGGTAACCATGTTTTTCAGCCACAGTATATCGTGACGCAGACCCAGGGCATGAACAATTGGTTGAAGATAAAGATTGCCGGCAATGTCGGGATAGTGGCAAATTGCAAGTTCTTAAAGCCTAATGATGTTGTTAACGAGATCTACTGTAAACTCGGTGCGCGTAACACATCCGTGTTATCACCCGGGGTGTTGCGATGGGTACTGTTTACGCTTCTGTCGTCAAAAGAGTTTCAAAATGAATTTAGAAGAATAGCCAACTACTACACAAATGATGACGTGAAGCGAATGGCACTGGCAGAAAAAGTAGCTGACCTTTTTGATCAATACCAGATATACCGGCCCGAAATGATCCGGCAATGGAATGCAGACCCCCTAAGCCTTGACCTCAATAACGGATGGCAAAAATACCTTTGGGTAAAGGCAAAAGAGGTTTTAGGAGAGAGCATGCCTGACAAAACAGTGATAGGAAAATCTATTGTCGAAGCGCTGAAAGAGCCGGCAAAGCAAAAGAAAATTCAAAACCAGATTCCAAACATTCATGTTTTTGGATTGTCGATCATTACAACTTATCACGTTCATATATTTTACGAGCTTGCAAAGGTGATTAATGTCACATTCCATTTGCTAAACCCCGCCCCGGCGGTGTATTGGTTTGAAGATAAAAGCGAAAAGCAGTTAGCACTCTGGAGGCAGAAAAGTAACCTGAAGTTGACCGATGCACATTTGCAAAATAGTGGTAACCCGCTTTTGACCGGCTGGGGACGTGTTTTGCAGGATACATTCAGTATGTTTTTTGAAAGCGAGGAGTTTTTAAATCAATACGCTGATATAGAATCGCCAGAGCCGCTTACCAAGACTTTATTGGGGAAAATTCAAAACGACATTTTTAATAATCATAATTCCGAAAGCAGAAACCGGCTGAGTGTACAAAATATAAACGATGGCTCAATTACCATTAATGCATGTTACACTACGGCAAGGGAAGTGGAGGTTTTGTATAATTACCTGGTACACCTGGTCGACCAAAAATCGGAGCAGTTGTCAGCGCGCGACATTGTTGTAATGGTTAGCGACATCGATGCGTATGCCCCTTATATAAAAGCTGTTTTCAATGCTGCTAAATACAAATTCCCTTTCAATATTGCTGACGAGAGTTTTACCGTCAGTGACAACCTTTTTAGTGCGCTTCAATCTTTACTGTCTTTAGGCGAAGACAATTTTAAGGCTGAAGAAGTGCTGCAGTTACTTGACTCAAATTATATCAGAACAAGGTTTTCTATATCGAACCTTGAGCTGATTAGAAAGGCTGTAGACAAGGCCAACATCAGGTTTGGAATTGAGGGCCTTATGGATGACGAAACCATTTATGTAAGCTGGAAAAATGGCATTCGACGGCTGATGTACGGCATCTGTATGAGTGGGGAAGAGGAGTATGCTGTCGATGGCTACACTACTTATCCCCTTGATATTGCTGAAGGTGAAGACTCGTTCGAACTGATTCGTTTTTGCCATTTTGCAGAAGTACTGATCTCCACGATCGAAGATCGTAAACAAGTAAGAACCATTACAGAATGGGGAGAATACATAGAACAGGTGGTTGATAAACTGATCTATCAAACCGAGGACAATAACGATGAGGATTACCGGTTGCTTTTAAAAAACCTGGAGAAGCTATATGTATTAAACGACGTGGTAACAGATAAAGTAACATTTGATGTGTTTAAGCATAGTTTTGTACAATCCCTTACTGGCGAAACCCGTTCTAATGCCTTTGCTTCCGGTGGCATTACCTTTTGCTCGCTGATTCCTATGCGCAGTATTCCATTTAAAGTAGTGGCATTGCTTGGTTTAAATTTTGACAAGTTTCCACGAAAAGAGACCCGGGTAAGCTTTAACCTGATGGAGCAGGAAAAACGTAAAGGTGACCGGAACGTTAAGGAAAACGACAAGCACCTTTTTCTTGAAACCATTCTGTCTGCTCAGCAATATTTGTACATTAGTTACCCGGGCCGAAATTCTAAAGACAATACAGCAATGCCTCCTTCGGTCTTGATCGATGAACTCATTGATTATATACAAACAGGAGTAGACGATGATACTTTTAAAGTAAGGGAGGCAATGGTAACTACTCACCCTTTGCATGGTTTTAGTCATAAATACCGGTTAAAGAATAAGCGGTTGTATAATTACCTCGGGCAGGCTGACATCATTCCTGGTGCAGCCACGACCTCCAACTCAAACGCTGCAGATTTGGTCTCTTTTGAAGAAGTATCTATTGATTCTTTTATTAACTTTTTTAAAAATCCTTTCAAGGCGTACTATAATGATGTGCTGCTAATAAGATATGAACAGGACAACGTACTGCTACCGGAAAACGAAGTTTTTGAAGTGGATGGTTTGCAATCATGGCAGATGAAACAAGACCTTCTTTTTTCGGAGGCAGATGAACTAGACACGTATCGAAACAAAGGTGTTGCAAACGGTACTTTACCCCTAAAACATATGGCAGACTGGGCATTAGCCAGTGCCGCAGATGCAGTTACCCCTCTAAAAAAACTTGTGGGTGATTGTATCGGAGACGCCGCGGAAGAAAGCATGCAAGTTGAATTATCAATAGACAGCATCTTGCTCAAAGGCAAGCTTAGCAGGCTGTACGATGGCAAACTCATTTTTATATCTTTTTCTAAAAATGAAACTAAATATTTGCTTGAGGCATACATAAAGTATCTCATCGCTATAGCTGCCGGCAACCCGGTCGATCTATACTACATATCCTTCGATCGAACGAAAGTGTACAAAATTAGTGAGAGCAGGAGAAGCAGAAAAAGTGCTTTGAAGAGTTTACAAAAATTGATGAACCTGTATAGGTTGGGCCATGAAGAAATATTGATGTTTTATCCTGACTTCAACAAAAGCCCGGGTGATGTTATCGCTTTGAGCTACGACAAGTTTAGGGTAATGCTAAACAAATACATCGAAAGCGAATTTTGTGATGACTACATTAAGAAGGAATATTCGTTTGGCTTTTTTAACCAGAACGAGGTGTTTGAACAGTATATAGAAAATAGCCACGAAATATTTGGTGAAGCAAAAGACTTATTTGAAGCATACTACACAAAGAGCTGACTAGTTGATTGTAGAAGGTAGATTTATGCGAGAAATGCGATTTATATAAGGGATTTATCAGGTAATTTGATTAGAGCAGCTACTTATCCTACACTTCGCAACTCTCCTATTTTGGTTTGGACAGAAATAAAAGTGAGCAACAACAATTGCTTTACAGGTAAAAGAACATTACAATTAAAACGGCAACAAAAGAACGTAGCTGGCGACCTACTACGAATCACATAAATACAAACTAATTTAAGTTTCTATATGCAGATTAAAGAGTTTAATGCATTAACCGTTCGGCTCGAAGGAAGTAACCTGATAGAAGCAAGTGCAGGTACGGGTAAGACCTACTCAATTGCAATAATGGTGTTGCGCCTGGTAGTAGAAAAGAAAGTCTCGATAAAAGAGATTCTGATGGTAACTTTTACAAAAGCTGCCGTTGCAGAATTGGAAGAGCGGATTAGATTGTTCATCAGGCAGGCACATAAAGCAAGCCTTAGACAAACGATTGCTGACGCTACAATCTTTGAACTGGTTACCAATGCCATCACACACACATCGAAAGAGGCGGTGCAAC
>JALYZZ010000176.1 GCA_030948675.1 Bacteroidota bacterium
AAATAATCATTTCATCTCTATACCCTTCAAAGTCTTTTTTTAAAATATGGCCAAAGTTCTCTTCTGCAGATCCAGGAGGCGGACCATAATTATTTGCAAGGTCAAAATGCGTAATGCCGTTGTCAAACGCATGCTGAAGAATCTTTCTGCAGTTTTTGTAATCATCTACATCGCCGAAGTTGTGCCAGAGCCCGATTGAAATGGCAGGAAGCAATAAGCCACTGTTACCGCAACGACGATAATCCATTGTTTTGTACCGTTCTGCTATAGGTGTGTATGACGACATGTGTTATTGAAATTTCGTCAAAAGTAATCATTACTATTTCGCAACGAGGCTGTTTGTTCTTTCAAAATAGTTGATCTTATGAGTCTAAGCATTTTTTTTTCTTACTGGTTTTACTATCACATTTAGCGAGGTTATTTAAACAAGCGCCAAGGCAATGTAAATTTCCCTGTTTTTGTTGGAAGCAATAAAGTGGTACGCACTATGCAGATAAGAGGCATGCAAATTGTTATAGGTGTAGTAGAATAAAATGCAATTGTATGAAAAAGTCATTTTTAATAATTGCTGCGGTGGGTCTTGTCATAATTGCTTTTTCCTCCGATTGTGTGGCCCAGGGAAATATCGCAAAAAGTGAATTAAGTAATTTTGAAGCGACGCAAAAGGGAAATGCAATACAGCTATCCTGGAACGCTTTGTATGAAGCGGATGTTTACACGCACGAGATTCAAAAAAGCGCTAATGGTTCTTCTTTCACAAATATTGGCACCCTTGCAGCCCATAATAACCCGGCTCCCTACCATTACACTTTTATTGATGCAACCCCTGTGTACGGCATTAATTATTACAGGTTAAGAACAGTAGACAGGAAGGGGGACGAACATTTTAGCAACATCATACAAGTGAACAACGGCGCGGGAAGAACCGATGTAAGAATACTTCCAAATCCGGTGAGAGGCGGTATTCTGAATTTGCAATTGCTCAATATCAGTAGCGGAAAATATGCGGTCAGCTTATACGGGAACGGAGGTCAAAAAGTATTTGCAAGATCTTTAGATGTATCCAGTGGCTCATTAACTGAGACGATCAATCTTCCGCAGACTCTTACACCTGGCATTTACTTTTTGCAATTTACAAACGGCGATATGAGGATTAACAGAGAAGTGGTGGTACAATAAAAGGCAGTTCAAAGTTTCATTTTAGCTCTTGGTATTACTGACAACTGCCTTTATAGTTAGCTCACACCGTTCAAAATAACTTTGTTAGCACTGCCTGACCAGCTGTAATTTCAATCTCTGCAAATTATTATATGTTAGAGAGAAAAAAGGTATTGGCAATCTGTGGCAGCACAAGAAAAAAGTCAACCAATTTAAATTTTATCGAAGCAGTATCGACACTTGCACAAGACAAGTGGCAGTTGGAAATATATGAGAATTTAGCCTCGCTACCCCATTTTAATCCTGACTTAGATAATGATACACCCCCAAGTGAGGTGGCTGTATTGAGGCGATTAGTGGCTGGAGCAGATGGGGTTTTAATTTGTACACCGGAGTATGCCCTTGGAGTGCCGGGAACACTAAAAAATGCACTCGACTGGACTGTCTCTTCCTCTGAATTTTCGCGTAAACCTGTAGCAGTGATTACTGCGGCTACATCTGGAATAAAAGCGCACGAATCTTTGCTGGCTACTTTAAAAATGATAGAAGCGGAGTTGAGCGAGGATTATCAGCTAGTCGTGTCCTTTGCGAAATCAAAAATTAATCATCAATCAGAAATAACGGATGAGGTAACCCTCGCGGCAATCAACGCACTAATTGCAGCTTTCAACCTGTCAATTAACACTAGACTGGAACGAGAACTTTAGTAATTATATTTTGGGCCATAAATATTACTAAAGGTCTTGTTGCAATCCTTTTTACCACAGCAAATCAGCTAATTTCGATTAGCAGTTCAAAGTTTTTTTACTAAAAATGCATACAATGGTTGATTTAAGTAACAAGGGAGTTTGGTTAGATGCCAAGGGAAGGCGGGAATTTGTATCAACTTTATTGAAGGCAGCGGCAGGTTCAGGATTATTAATGCTGCCGGTAGCGGGTATTGCTTCGAAAGCGTCAGCGGCATCATTCACCGTTCAGCAGATAATTGATCTTATTCTTAAAGATATCCCCGGCGCAC
>JALYZZ010000187.1 GCA_030948675.1 Bacteroidota bacterium
GTTGCAATGCTAACCCGTGTACCTGCAACTTTTAATATTTCGGCTCCGCACGCTTCCAGAGATGCACCGGTAGTAACTACGTCATCTACCAGTAAGACATGTTTGTTTTGCAATAAAGTGGGGTTGACCAGGGCAAATACACCGTCCATGTTTTCCCAACGGGTAATTCGTCCTTTATGGGTTTGCGTTTCGGTGTTTACTTTTCTTATTACTGCAGTATCTACTAATGGTTTATTGCAAATAGACGCAATGCCGTCACCCAAAATTTTCGACTGGTTGTATCCTCTCTTTTTTAACCGCATTGCATTTAATGGCAAAGGAACAATTACGTCAATATCATCGAAACGGCTACTATTTTGCAACAAATTTCCGATCATATTACCCATATAAAAACCTATATCCTTGTTTCCCTTATATTTCAACTCATAAACCAAAGACTCCATCAAGGAGTCTTTAGTAAAAAAATAACCGGAACCAGCGTTTACTACAGGAATACGGCCGTAAAACTTTCGTTCTACAGGGTTGCCAGGCTGCTCAAAAAAATTGGTAAATGGCATATCTGAAATGCAATGCAAGCAAAGTTGGTGTGCTGCGGTAATTACATCAGAACCGCAACCCGCACAAACATGAGGAAAGAAAAGGTGAACGAAGTCGGAAGCAATTGATGCAATTGTTGACATTGTTTAGAAATAGCGAGGCATATTATCTTAAATATATGTCATATTACTAAAGTAAATTGTTTTTGTTATAAATTTTGATACGAAGCCTGCTTAAACCTGAAGCAAGACGGTGCAACAAATATGCGAAAATGTCTATCGCATTAAAACAGCAACTGATATACCTCCTGCACCTGTCCTACCGGCACTATTTGTATACCCGCTTTTTCTTTATCAAATCCTTTTTTATTGTATTTTGATACGATAATCTTTTCAAATCCCAATTTTTCAGCTTCGGCTATTCGTTGTTCTATCCTGTTTACTGCCCGTATTTCTCCGTTCAAACCAACCTCGCCTGCAAAGCAAACTTTTTGTGGCAACGGTACATCTTCAAAGCTGCTAAGGAGGGCACAAATAACAGACAAGTCAATTGATGGATCTTCCACTTTTAATCCACCAGCAATATTTACGAACACATCTTTTACTCCAAAATGAAAACCTCCTCTTTTTTCCAGCACTGCTAATAATAATTGTAGTCTTCTAAGATCAAAACCGCTAACTGTGCGCTGAGGGGTACCATAAACACTTTGTGTTACCAGAGCCTGTACTTCTATTAGTAATGGTCGCATTCCTTCAAGTGTTGCAGCAATGGCGCTTCCACTTAATTGTTCTTCTTTTTGCGTAATTAATATCTCTGAAGGATTGCTTACGCTTCGCATTCCATCACCCGACATCTCGTATATTCCTAACTCTGCTGTGCTGCCAAACCTGTTTTTCGTCGTTCGTAACAATCTGTACGCATAATGCCGGTCACCTTCGAACTGCAATACAGTATCCACCATGTGTTCCAATATTTTTGGCCCGGCAATCGTTCCGTCTTTTGTTATGTGTCCAATTAAAAATACAGGGGTATTTGTTTCTTTGGCAAAGCGCTGAAATTCTGCAGCACATTCACGTATCTGCGAAACGCTTCCGGGAGAGGACTCTATAAAATTGGAGTGAAGGGTTTGAATAGAGTCGATAATTACAAGCTGTGGCCTTAGCTTTTTTATCTCTTTAAAAAGCACATCTGTAGCTGTTTCCGTTAACAGGTAAAATTCGTTGTTAGACGCCTTTAAACGATCTGCCCGCATTTTTATTTGTTGCTCGCTTTCTTCTCCACTAATGTATAAAGTGCTTACACCTTTTAGATGTAATCCTATTTGCAGAAATAAAGTGCTCTTACCAATACCCGGTTCGCCCGCAACTAAAACAATACTTCCAGGTACGATACCTCCGCCAAGCACACGATTAAGTTCGGAGTCGGCTGTCAGTATCCTTTCTTCCTCTGTGGTAGTTACTTTATTTAATAATATTGTCTTCGAATTTCTTTTATCAGTGTGGTAGTCGCTCCAGCCGTTATCACTTTTTTCGACACCCTTTGTAATTACTTCTTCAACAAAGGTGTTCCATGAATTACAGGACGGGCATTTTCCTAACCATTTAGTACTTTCATAACCGCAGTTACTGCAGAAGTATGCCGTCTTAACTTTACTCATTGGGCAAAAATAGATTTTAAAGCAGTGGCTTTAAATAAAGAAGATTGAAGCAGGAAAAAGACAATGGCAACAAAAAAAGGGTCAGCAAGAATGCCAACCCTGTTACTTACTAACCCATTAAATTCTGCCACTAAATTACAAATATGCCTTACATTTCAAAAATAATTTTTCGCCCTGTGAATAACTTTTGTAGGCTCTTTTAAGCCCAAAAAAGGTGAAAAGTAGTAAATGAGCGCCGCAAGACGCTTTTTTGTCTTATCCGAAAACAGAAACACGTCTTTCTGTCTAAAGGAAACTACTTTTAAAAACACAGCTATAAATTAGACTAAATAGATAAAGTAAGCAAGAATGACTTAAACAAAGTGTCAGAAAGCCTTTAAACTTACCTAGCGCTCTTAGCAGTCTTTAAAACTTTTGTCTTTTCTTCAAACAAGGAAGAAAATCCCGGGCTTTCTGTTTTTTTCCATTTATCCCAAAAGGTAAAATAGAGCCCAAAGTTGTATTTAAACTGTTTGTGGTGCATAGAGTGGTGGGTAGCACCTATGAGCCATCTTCCTATAAAATGACGGTGAAAATTAGCAGGATAGGTTTCAATTTCAAGATGGTTTATAACACTGCTAAAAGTCATCAGTGTTAGCTGCAACAAAAGAACATATAAATGCATAGGCACGATCATTATTGTTACTGGCAAGATGATCGCTTGCAATAAACCTTCCAAAGGGTGAAATGAAAAAGCCGTCCATGCGCTTGTAGTATTGCTGTCGTGATGAACTTTATGTAACACTTTAAAAATCTTCGGTCGGTGCATCCACCGATGTAACCAGTAATAATAAGTTTCGTGAATAACCATTGAAAGCAAAAGGCTTACCGGCAAATACCATAAACTATATTCATGCAAGTCTACATACAACCGGGTATACCCCTTTTGCCATAAAATACCGGTTATTGAGCCGGCAACTGCAAAAATAATCGATGTTATAGCTGACCATTTAACTTCTGTGGCAAATTGCTTCTTATCAATTTTTTTTTTGCCGAGGCTTCTGCTTCTCCACTTTACATCGTTGAAGTGATAAAACCACCACTGAAATAAAGCAGCAATTAAAAAGTAACGCCCCACCACTACCAGAAAAATTAGTAGTGTAGTATACAAAAATGTTAACGGATTAGTAAGGTTGGGCATTTAAAAGTTGACATTATTGCAGAGAAAGATGTGGCAAAAGTAATACTACAATTTATGTAGACAGTTGTTTAAAAGAAAACCCGGCAAAACCAGGCTTTTTTTTAAATCTTAATTTCCTCTTCATTCTGATCATAAAAATGAAATTCTATGAGAGAATAATTGCTATTAGGGCGAACATTAATGCCTGTCTTAAATTTTTTATTCCATTTATATTTTATAGAACTCCAAAACCAACCCTTGGTTAAATGTGAATGAAGGATCGGGTTAACAAACAGGGTTAGGTTTTTATGCTGGTGAGTAACCAGGTACAAAAGTTTCTTTTCAATCTCGTCAACTAATAATATAGTAGAAGTAACCTTACCGGTACCATTGCATGAAGGGCACACTTCAGAAGTATTGATATTGACTTCAGGGCGCATCCTTTGCCTGGTTATTTGCATTAAGCCAAACCTAGAAATCGGAAGAACAGCATGGCGTGCTCTGTCGGTTCGCATAAAGCCATCCATAGCATCCTGCAACTTTTTTTTGTTGTCAGGGAGTTTCATGTCAATAAAGTCAACTACTATAATTCCGCCAATATCTCTAAGCCTTAGTTGTCGCGCAATCTCTTCTGCTGCCTCTAAATTGGTTTGAAGCGCGTTTTCTTCCTGGTTGTTACTTACGCTCTTGTAACCACTATTTACATCTATAACGTGCAGTGCCTCTGTATGCTCAATAATTAAATAAGCGCCACTAGGTAGGTTGACAGTTTTACCAAAAGCGCTTTTTACCTGCTTTGTAATACCATAATGATCAAAAATGGAAGCACCATTTTGATACATCCCTACTATCTCAGCTTTTTCCGGAGCAATCTTTTGAATATAATTTTTTGTATCCTGAAAAATACCCTTATCGTTAACGATAATTTTATTGAAATCTTCTGTATGC
>JALYZZ010000188.1 GCA_030948675.1 Bacteroidota bacterium
CGAAAGCTTTTTATTTGCGATATAGTCGGCCCGTAATCCCAAAAAGCTTCGCTGCTGTATACCAAACCCGGCGTTATTTTCAAACTGTACATTTACTGGAATACCGCTGTTTAATATGGCTGGATTAAGAATTTTTACAGTACCAAGATTGTAATCAATACTAAAGTCAAAACCCTCTCTTAATATTTGCCCGCCGGCCGTTACAGTAACAGAGCCCGGAGGAACGTTAAACGCGCCTAAATAAATCTCAGACGAAGACGTGCCCTTACCGGTACCCTGCATCACGTACCTATCCAGGTTAGCATATGTTTGAGCAATCGCTTTTATAGAATCGTACAGTTGCCGGTACACATATTTGGTTGCAAGACCGCTGGCAGTACCCGAAAAAGCGAGTCTTTGAAGATCACTTCCAAACGGTTCTAACACAGGAAAAATAACTTTTCCCTGCTGTGATAAAACAGTGAAACCTTCTACAAAGTCAAACACCCCATCGGGCAAAGGATCATTTTGATTATTAAGACGGTCGAGATTTAAAATACGAAGTAGAGTTCTTCCCTGGACGGTAGAATCAGCTTCTGGTAAAAATCTTTTCAACCCACCGCTTGGCTCCTGGTATAATATGTTTAGTTTGAAATCCTGTTTTTGAATGCCGGGGAGATCCAGTGAGTAGACATTTTTCATCATCCATCTCCAAATTGGCAAAGAAGTACGCTGCGATGTTGCTTTCAATAATTTTAGTAACAGCACTTTCTGCACGCCTTGGGTAGAATCTAATGCTACCTCCTGTGAAAACTCACCGACCTGGTATACCCTGCCGTTATAAGTGTATTGATAGGCTACGCCCAACACTTCATCAGACTGCAGTTGCTGATTGAGCGATAAAAAACCGATTTGCGGGTTGAAGTAATATTCGTTGGGACTTAATTTTCTCGCAAATGTTTTCTCATAATCTTCCACAGCGCGCAAACCCTTACTCATGAGTATAGAATTTGTAAGAACAGGGTTGCGGATGGAGGGAGAATTGATTAAACTGGTATACAGATCGTTCGCTTTATTTTCAGGAAGAGGTCCGGTACGGTTACTGTGAATACCAGGATTGTAAGGATTTGGCTCTCCCAAATCCATTAAACCAACTACATCTCTCGTTTGAGTAGTGGCGCCCGTACGATTGGTAACCCACACCTCCATTCTTAAAATTTGCACCTGGCTATTAACAACTGGCAAACTCTGCATTGCTTTATTGTAGTTCGCTCTAAAATAGTCTCCTAAAAGAAAGTGCCTGTTTTCTTCATAGTCATCGAGTTTTTTGTTGAAAGTAGTAGAAGCTGCCCCACCCTGAAGTGCGAGCGATTGACGCTGTGCCTTCTGAGTTGCAATAACCCCTGATAGAAACAATTTACCGAATTGTAGTTGTGTTTTCAACCCAAACAGGCTTTGCGCACTCGGGATGAGTGTTCCTTTCGATGTAAACGACACGTTGCCCGCCTCGACGGATTTGATGATTTCATCATCCATCCCCTTGTAGTCAAGCTTCAACTGGTTTTCAAAGTCAAAATTGGCAAGGGTGTTATAATTAATAGGCAGCTTAAGTTTATCTCCAATGTTAGCGATGACATTAATATTTGAGTTCATATTAAAATCAAAGCCGCCATTTTTTCTTGCGCTTTCAGGAAGTGTAGGGTTTTTAATATTCTGCCCCTCGTAGCCGGCAGTAATATCAACATTACCCTGCGGACGGATGTCGACCTTTAAACCATTTGGCCCGACGCCAAATATGCGGTCAAAAAGTTTATCGTAAGTCTTTAGCTTAGGCCGGTCAACTTTTCTATTTAATACACTTAAAGTATTTGCTCGTTTTCTAAAATATTCGCTTTCAGACTCCCTTGCCTTAAACCGCATCATTTCGTCAAACGTCATGTAGGTAGGCGTGCGATAGTATGAGTTGCCTATTTTTTCAACAATGTAGTATTGCTTTGTTTTAGGATCATACTGTACGTCTCTTTTAATGTAACCTGTGTCGGAAAGATTGAATGGGTTGTTGGATTTGTAGGTAAAGGGATCGCCCACTCTGTCGTTTATGGGAAAGCGGGTTGTATCTTTTGAGGCACGGCGGGTTGTATCCTGTGCGTAAATACAAGACGCCATGAAAGCAAAAAAAACTAAAAATATTGTAGAAAGTATCTTGTAATCTCGTTTCAACACCAAAGCTGTTTATGTACAATTCTCTCTATAGGCTATATATTTTTAAGCGCTTTTTTTATCAGTTCTTCTAACTCAATGTTAGGACTGTTTGCTTCAATAACGTTTTTTAATGCCTTTTCTGCGTTTGGCTTTGGAATTCCCAGAGAAATAAGTGCATTCAACGCGTCAATCTCTATTTTATTCAAGGCTGATGAAGAAGTAAGGATAGCATCGTTCAGGTTCTTGCTCAACTTTTCTTTTAGCTCCAAACACAGTCTTTCTGCTGTTTTTCTGCCTATTCCTTTGATGCTTTCCAGCAAGCGCGCATTGCTTTGTACAATTGCTTTTATGATTTCGTCAGGCTTCATTCCAGACAACATCATTCTTGCGGTTGCTGCACCGACTCCCGAAACACTAATCAATTGAGTAAAAAGTTCCTTTTCAGAAACGTCGGCAAAACCGTACAGTGTCTGATTATTTTCAGTAATATGAACATAAGTAAAAAGTTGCCCACTGTCCTGGTTACTAATAGCGGAATAAGTATTTAAACTAACCTGACATTCGTAACCGACACCATTTACATCAACAATAACCTGGGCGGGATTTTTAACTGCAAATTTTCCTCTTACAAACGCAATCACGAAAAAATATTTAACCGGGTTTCAAAAATATAAGATGAAAAGCGAAGTACAAACAATATTTTGAAATACACATTTACACTTGTTTTGCCCATAAGTGGGCAGCTTTTACTATTCAAGAATAAACAATTACTTTTATCCCCCGAAATAAATAATCTTATAGCAATCAATGGTACAAAAACTAAGCGCAGTAATTACGGGTGTTGGTGGATACGTTCCGGAATACAGATTAACAAATAAAGAGTTAGAAACCCTGGTTGATACAAACGATGAATGGATAAAGACCCGAACCGGCGTTGAAGAAAGAAGAATTCTAAAAGGTGAGGGAAAGGCCACCTCTGACTTAGGCGCTCCTGCAGTTCTTAATTTATGTGAAAAACGAGATATAGACCCACTTGAAATTGAAGTAATCATTTGCTGCACAGTTACTGCTGATATGCTTTTTCCTGCTACTGCCAATATTATAAGCGAAAAAATAGGCGCAAAAAACGCTTTTAGTTTTGACTTAGGAGCAGCTTGTTCAGGGTTTTTGTTTGGATTAACAATGGGGGCTTCACTCATAGAAAGCGGCCGATATAAGAAAGTGGTTGTAGTTGGGGCAGATAAAATGAGTGCTATTGTTGACTATAGCGACAGAACCACCTGTATATTATTTGGAGATGGCGCAGGTGCTGTATTACTTGAGCCGGGAGAGGAAGGATATGGCGTTTTAGACAGCAATCTTAAAACAGATGGAACCGGGGAGAAATATCTTAACATGAAAGCGGGAGGTTCGCGAAAACCGGCTTCAGCAGAAACGCTGGCAGCAAAAGAACATTACATCTACCAGGAGGGACAATCAGTGTTTAAATTTGCTGTGGTTGGCATGGCAGATGTAGCTTATGAGCTGCTTCAAAGAAACCAATTAACCGGCGACGACATAGCATGGCTGGTGCCTCACCAGGCAAATAAAAGAATTATTGATGCCACTGCTAGCCGAATGGGAATACCGACAGAAAAAGTGATGCTTAATATTATGCGCTATGGCAACACTACATCGGGTACCATTCCTTTGTGCTTGTGGGAGTGGGAAAGCAAATTAAAGAAAGGAGACAATCTTGTGCTGGCTGCTTTTGGTGGCGGCTTCACGTGGGGTGCTACTCTTGTGAAGTGGGGGTACAACTACAAAAAATAGTGTAGAAAAGTCATTAATAAGTTTGAGCCGAAAAGGAGTATTCTTTTACGGCTCTTTTATTTGCTAATACATCTAAAAATAATGTTTAAAAATCACATGAATATCTTTATACGACGAGCAAGCAAGCAAGACTGTCCAAGAATTCTTGAACTGATACAGGAGCTGGCACTATTTGAAAAAGCGCCTGATGAAGTGACTGTTTCGCTGGCACATTTTGAAGAAAGTGGTTTTGGAAATTCACCGGTTTGGTGGGCGTTTGCAGCAGAAGCAGACGGCATTGTACAAGGCTTTGCTTTATATTACATTCGCTACAGTACCTGGAAGGGTCAAAGAATGTATTTGGAAGATTTATTGGTTACCGAAGAATTGCGAGGTAAAGGAATTGGAACCCTATTGTTTGACAAATTGATAGAAGAAGCCAAAGCAAAAGGATTCCATGGAATCACATGGCAGGTGCTAGAATGGAATAAACCGGCAATAAAATTCTATAAAAAGTTGAACGCTACTTTTGATCCTGAATGGGTCAACTGTGCTTTATTACTTCAGTAAAGAGTTGTGAAATAATTTCGAACATTGATTGATGAACGTAGTGAAATCAATAGTCACAAAAAGGAAAAGCAGTTTAAGCTCTTCTAAAATTGCCGTATAAAGAGCAAGCCTTTAGCTTACACCGTCAACTACGGCTTCCTTACATATTTTACTCACCAGTCCCTGCAATACTTTTCCCGGACCCACTTCTGTAAAATGAGTTGCACCGTCTGCCACCATAGCCCGCACTGACTGTGTCCATTTTACAGCCATGGTTAACTGATTAATGAGGTTGGTTTTAATTTCTTCAGGATTTGTTACTGCTTTAGCAACCACATTTTGGTACACCGGGCATATCGGTTCTGCAAACTTTGTTGCCTGAATTGCTGCTGCCAGTTCTTCTCTCGCAGGTTTCATTAGAGGGCTGTGAAAAGCACCTCCTACCGGCAAAACCAATGCACGGCGTGCGCCGGCCGCCTTCATCTTTTCGCAAGCCAGTTCAATTCCTTTTTTGCTGCCGCTGATAACCAATTGTCCCGGACAATTGAAGTTGGCTGGCACCACTACTTCACCCGTTTCTTCAGTAATTTCCTTACAAATTGCCTCTACAGTTGCGTCATCGAGCGCCAGTACTGCGGCCATAGTTGAAGGATTGATTTCACATGCTTTCTGCATTGCACTGGCGCGAATACTTACCAGTTTTAAAGCGTCTTCGAACCCAAGTACTTTGTTAGCAACCAGTGCCGAAAACTCGCCCAACGAATGTCCTGCCACCATATCGGGCGCTGCTTCTTTAATGGTTTGGTAAGCAATTACAGAGTGTAAAAAAATAGCGGGCTGGGTAATATTTGTTTGCTTAAGGTCTTCTTCAGTACCGGAAAAAAGGACATCAGATATTTTAAATCCGATAATGTCGTTTGCGCGCTCAAATAGTTCTTTTGCTCCACTATTGATTTCATATAAGCTTTTGCCCATTCCCGCAAACTGGCTTCCTTGCCCTGGAAAAACGTACGCATGTTTCATTGCCAATCAACTTATTTAAACTGTTTTGTAATCGACTTAGGTGCAACAATTATTCAAATTAACAATTAATGAAGTTTTGATGATATGAGCTTAAGAAATTCGTTGCGGGTAGGATATTTCTCAAACTCGCCAAAGAAAGCGGAGGTAGTAGTTACTGAATTTTGTTTTGATACACCCCGCATCATCATACAAAGGTGCGATGCTTCTATAACAACCGCAGCTCCCAGAGGCTGGAGTGATTGAACAATGGCATCCAGAATTTGGGTAGTTAATCTCTCCTGCACCTGTAAACGTTTTGAATACACATCCACTACCCGTGCAATTTTACTAAGGCCTGTAATCCAGCCATTAGGTATATAGGCCACATGCGCTTTGCCATAAAATGGCAGCATGTGATGCTCGCACATGCTGTACAATTCAATGTCTTTTACTACCACCATTTCACTTACTTCTTCATGAAATTTTGCAGAGTTAAGAATTGCCTGTGCATCTAACTGGTATCCTTGAGTGATAAACTGCATTGCCTTTGCCATTCTTTCAGGTGTTTTCAGCAACCCTTCGCGGTTTGGATCTTCACCCAGCAAACCAATACTTTCCCTGTAACTTTTTATTAATCCCTGCGTTACGTCATCATCGTATTCCTCCATCTTTTTATATGCCATAATTACTCTTCTTTTTTTAATTTTTGTTTATGCCGGGTATTCGACAAAATTCCTTTCTGTCTCGTATAGTCTTACCTGTAACTCTAACGACGGGTTTAACTTTTGCCTCAAAATTTCATATATGACTACCGTAATGTTTTCAGCCGTCGGGTTCAACTGCTCAAACTCTTTGCAATCGAGGTTCAGGTTTTTATGATCGAAACGGCTTAAAACATTTTCTTCAATAACCTGGCTTAGATACCCCAGGTCTATTACGAAGCCGGTAGCAGGATCTGGCTGCCCAACCACTTTTATGATCACCTCATAATTATGGCCGTGGTAGTTAGGATTATTGCATTTACCGAAAACAGAAGCGTTTTTACTTTCATCCCAGGCCGGATTATGCAGGCGGTGCGCTGCATTAAAATGTTCTTTTCGATATACTGCTACTTTATTAGTCATTTAAACGATTGAAGTATTGATGAAAGTAAAATTATGGCTAATTATCGCCAAAATATTCCACATAAATTCTCGGCGTTTCATACAGTTTTACGCAGTGCAACTTCACATGCATCGGCAAATAACGTTGCAACTGTTTCCAGATTTCCATAGCCAAAATTTCGGTACTGCACATTTTTTCCTGTAAAAAATCCACATCCAAATTCAGGTTTTTATGATCGAGTTTTTTAATAACATGCTCCTGGATCAGTTTGCTTAATTTCTTTACATCAAACAAAAAACCTGTCTCCGGATTAATATACCCTTTGATGGTTATGTATAAATCAAAATTGTGCCCATGCCAGTTTTCATTGGCGCAAACACCAAACAACTCCTCATTTTTTTCTTTACTCCATGCGGGGTTGTATAGTTTATGAGCGGCATTAAAATGTTCTAACCTTGTCAAATAAACCATTCTGCACTAAAATTTTGGCAAAGGTAATATTTGAAGTGTTAACGTTTGCCCACATCATTGCATATACGACCTTTGCCCAATGAAAGTGGTTATAACATCAGCGACTGAAAGGGAAGTGATACAAATTAAACAGTCACTTGATCCTTCATTTACAAAACCTGCCCGAATACCAGTGCATTTTCATGAAAGCGGGGTTGGCATGTTATCTTCCTGCTTTTCGATATCAAAACTCATCTTCGAGCAACGACCTGATCTTATTATACAAGCTGGCATCGCCGGAAGCTTTAATAACAAAATACCGTTAGGAAATGTTGTAGCAGTACGCGATGAAATAGCAGGAGACATTGGTGTAGAAGAAAATGGATCTTTTAAAGATCTTTTTGACCTAAACCTTCAACACCCTGATTTGTTTCCATTTAACGAAAGGAGACTGGTAAATACATCATTCGATGCGTTAAACTACCTGAAACTACCGGCAGTAACGGGCCTGACAGTTAATGAGATCACCACGCGACCGGCAAGAATTGAAGCGTTGAAAATTAGATACCAGCCGGCAATAGAAAGTATGGAAGGGGCGAGCCTTCATTACTGTTGCCTGCAAACCGGTACTCAATTTCTGCAGATGCGGTCTATCAGCAATTATGTAGGAGAACGAGATAAATCAAAATGGAATTTTAAGGCTGCTTTTCACAATTTAACGAAGACCATACTAGCGTACATAGAGCAATTACAACGAAGACACATGTGAAATTTAAAACAAGAAAAATGAAGTTTACCATAGGCTTTAGCCCCTGCCCTAACGATACTTTTATATTCGATGCATTAATTAACAATAAGATTGATACAGAAGGTTTTGAATTTGAGCCAGTACTTGAAGATGTGCAAACGCTAAACAAGTGGGCCATTGAAAAAAAGCTTGACATAAGTAAAATCAGTTATGGGGTGTTGCCTTTGGTTTCAAACGAATATGTTGTGCTTAATAGTGGAGGTGCGTTAGGTAAAGGCGTTGGCCCATTGCTGATTTCAAAGAAAGAAATTGACAACATTCCAGATACCATTGAGCAGCTTTCAGTTGCAATCCCAGGGGTTAATACTACTGCGCATATGCTATTTTCGTATGCATTTCCC
>JALYZZ010000195.1 GCA_030948675.1 Bacteroidota bacterium
TTATCGTTGCCAGTAAAGGTAAGCATGCCCAAACCGTAGTAGTCGGTCCAGCAAGCGCTGGCGGAGTATACAAGAAACAGCTTCTTTTTATGCTTTAAAATTTCCGGCCCTTCATTTACATCTACATGTGGCGGATTGCCGGAGGCGGAGTCTGCAATCAGGTCGCCATATTTTTCCCAGTCAAAGGTGGGCGCAGAAATGCGAACCCGGTTGCCTGTGATTGTCCATGGATTTGCCATCCTGGCAATGTAGATATCCTGTGAACCGTTTTTGTGCGCTTCCCATCCCGCCCAGATCATATACCATTGTTTTTTGTGCTTAAAAACAGAACCATCAATAGCCCACCTGTTGGTGCTATCTGAGACTTTTCCCTTAAATGCCCACTCGCCTTCAAGCGGATCTTTTGAGCTGTTTTCGATTACGTATAGCCTGTGATTAACATTTTTGCCGTCATCGGCGGCAAAATACACGTACCATTTACCATTTATAAAATGTATTTCCGGCGCCCACAAATCTTTGGACCAAGCAGTGCCCTTTGGTGGCGTCCAGACTGTCTTGTGTGGAGCGGTGCCGAGTTCTGAAATATTTTTTGTTTTCCAGATCTCTATATGGTTACCCATGGTTTGAGTATAATAGTAGAAGCCGTCTTTATAAATATTCCAGGGGTCGGCGCCATGAGGCAGCAGCGGATTGGTAAAGGTTTGATCTGCTCTTTGTGTACCCTTTAATGTGCTGCACGAAGCAATCAGTAGAGCGATAAAAATGAAAGGCAACGGTAGAGTAGAAATTCGTTTTAAGGCATTAATCATTGCTTCAAAAATAGTGTAGTCCCAATAATGATTCTTGTTTTTTCGTTAACCGCATTACTTTTCTTTTTGCATTGTATGCACACTGCTACTTACAGTTTTGTTACTCAACTTATGTAAGCCCTCTTTTCTTTTAGAAAAGGATGGGGGTGCTGGAGTAAACTCTTCAAAAAGAGCAAAACAGCCCTAAAAATGTCGTTTTTGCCCATTGCCATCCTGGCGGTGGAAGATTAATTTTATTGAATTAAATTAAACGACAATGGCACCTACAAACAAAGAAATAAGCGAACAGTTTTCTGCCGGAAACTTTTCATTTTGCTACCCCTACTTTGCTGACGAAGTTGAATGGAAAATAGTAGGCAATAAATCAGTAAAAGACCGCGAAAATGTCATTTTAAATGCGAACAAATGAATATCGAAATACCGGCATCGAGCTTAACAAATTTCAATACAATTGTTCAGAGCGATAATATCGCCATTGAAGGCTAATGTAAATTTACCACTGCTAGCAAACAACGGACGGAGGTAGCTTACTGTGATTTGTTTCGCTTCAACAAAGGGAAAATTACAAACATAACTTCCTACTGTATCTAAACTATTATTTTTACACATGCATCCACTTTCAGCGTTTGTATTATTTGGAATAGCAGGTACCTGGCGGGTGTAGCAGTTTTAGATTTATAAGTACGCGGACAAGGTTATTACCTAAGGCAATCCTGATGTACAACGTTACTGGCATCCATTTTAAAACCAACAAAAGTGATGAATAAATTGCCGTCAGAAATAATAAAAGCAGGTGCAGTTGCAGGCACCTTAGATATTATAACAGCCTGTACTTATTATTGTATAAAAACAGGGGGATCGAATCCACTAAACGTTTTAAAGTTTGTAGCGAGCGGTGTTTTTGGTAAAGATGCAATCGCCGGAGGCAGTACAATGATTATAGCCGGACTTGCGTTGCATTATTTTATTGCCTTTGCCTTCACTGCCTTTTTCTTTTGGCTTTTTCCTAAGGTAAAAGTGCTGTCAACGAATAAAATTGGTACCGGTGTGGTATACGGCATTTTTGCCTGGATGGTGATGAACTTGTTAATTGTTCCGTTATCAAACGTTGCGGCAAGGCCTTTCAATCTTGCAAATTCTGTTATTAATGCAGTGATTTTAATAGTTTGCATTGGCATTCCACTTTCTTTTATGGCAAATAAATTTTATAGAGAAAGAATTAAATTAAGGCAATGAGCCGACCGACTGACAAAGAAATATTTGAAGGAGAGATTGCAGCCTATTGGATAGATGAGGGCATACTCGTTTCGCTTTCAAAAAGCCCCAAACGCACTGTTGAAAATATAACCCAAAACCTTGCGCTGGTTAAAACTATTACTAACAACAAAAGAACTCCACTTTTAATCTACCTGACCAACTCTCCTATACCTGATAAAGCAACGAGAAAATTTGCGTCAGAAAAGGTGGCTGAGGTGTATACTGCAATGGCAATGGTTTCAAAGCGTGGCCTTGCATCTCTTATCATGAATTTACTTTTTAAACTAAAAGCGCCTCCTATACCAATGAGAAACTTTGCAGACGATAAAGAAGCGAAAGATTGGTTGAAACAGTTTTTGTGATTTTTAGAAGCAATGTGCATCTGGTTCTGTTGTTGGGCTAAGCACAATAATATCAGTTGCTGTTTTTTTTTGGTTTTAACTTTACATCTATGGCAGAAATTTCAATTGGCGACGCTATAAAAGCTTTTCTTAAAAAAAGTCGTTTAAAAAGTGGTATACAGGCTTTGCAGATTGAACAAATCTGGGAAACAATGATGGGCAAGACAATAGCAAAATACACTGACAAAATTCAAATCATCAATCATACACTTTTCATTCGTACCAACGTAGGTCCGTTGAAGCAGGAACTGATGTACCAAAAGGAAAAAATAATAGAACGGGTTAACGAGGCATTGGGTGAAAAAGTAATAAAAGAAGTAGTAATACAATAAGAACATAGCAGATGAATGACGACTGACAATTTTGCAAGTGATGATACAAAACCTCATACAATCGCTGCAAAAAGTATCTTTAGTTGAAAGGAGCGTCGCAACGAATGACACCATGAAAGACATTTGCCGGTATAAAAAAATGACTTTAAAAGCTTAAGCTAAAAGGCGAAAATGGAAGCTGAAAAAATTGTAAAAAAACTGCAGTTACACAAAGCAAAGAACCCGTTAATTGTAAATGCTCCCGAAGTTTTTGCAACCGTCGTTTCAGGTATTGAGTACGACGTGCAGCCTTCGAGTGACAAAGAGGGCGGCTACGATTTTGTGCAGATTTTTGCGGTAACACAAGCTGAGCTGGAGAAACTGGCAAAACAGGTTGAGAAGGCTGGAAAATATGATTGCATATTTTGGGCTTGTTACCCTAAAACAACCGGAAAAATAAAAAGCGATATAAAGCGTGAGACTGTTTGGATAGCTTTTGAACAAATCGGCTTGCAAGCGGTAAGCGCAGTGGCAATTGACGATACATGGAGTGCTTTGCGAGCGCGGGCAGTTGATAAAGTCGGCAGGTAACGAACTGACTAACAAAGCGGCACGGCTAGCTTCGAAGATAAGATGCACCGTTCAGGTCTACAATTCCACCGGTCATAAACTCCAAACCATCGCTTGCAAATACGGCTACCAGTCGCGCCACTTCTTCGGCAGTTGCGACACGGTTTAGCGGACTTTGTTTCTTAACAATATTGCCTGCCTCGCTATCGAGGTAGGGTGCTGCCATGTCTGTCTCTACAAACCCGGGAGCAACCACACCGACCACTACATTATATCGTCCCAGCGCCACTGCAAGCGACTGACTCATTGCATTTAGCCCCGCTTTACTTGCAGCATAAGCAGGATGGTCCGGTTCGCCCCGAAAAGCTCCGCGCGATGAAACATTTACAATCTTTCCACTTTTGCGACTGCTCATGTGTCTTCCAGCGAGGTAGCAAAGATTACTTACCCCAATCAGGTTAGTAGTAAGCGTTTCCATCCACACGTGTTGCCATTGTTGATAGGAAACCTCGTGTATTTTGTGCTCGATGTATATCCCCGCGTTGTTTACTAACACATCTATTCTTTCGTATTTTTCGACTACTGTTGTAAAAAGACGTTCAGTATTTTCAGGCTTTGAAATATCTAGTTGATACATGCTATTGTTACGACCTGGCTGTAACATTTTCAACGTTTTTTCTGCTTCCTCCCGATTAGACTTGTAAGTAAAAATGACGTTAGCATTTAGATCAGAAAAAAGTGCTGCACACGCTCTTCCTATTCCGCGTGAACCTCCTGTTATCAATACATTTTTATTTGTAAAATCTATCATTTCAATACCTCTGCATTTTTATCGCCTACATTTTATAAGTATTTCTGCAACACTAAAAATTCAAGTTGTGTTTTTGGTTTTCCAAACCGTTCGCTGTTTGGAAACGGTTGTCTTTCGCCGGTCTGCCTATAACCATTTCTTTCGTACCATGCTATTAATTCACTCCGGCTTGTAATTACTGTCATTTTTAAACTTGTACACGCACTTTTTAAAGCATGTTCTTCTGAAGCTTTCAGCAGTAGTTTACCAATTCCCTTAGCTTGAAATTCGGGTGCTACCGTCAGCATTCCCAAATACATCTGAGCCCCTTCCACTTTCAGGTAAACGCAACCAACCAAGCTGCATTCATAGTTCATACATTGTAAAATGATTGAATGGTTATCGTTGATATAAGCGGCAAGCATTTCCTCATCTATACGTATTCCATCTAAAAGATCTGCTTCAGTCGTCCAGCCTTTTCTCGATGAATCGCCTCTATAGGCACTGTTTACAAGAGTGCAAAGTTTTGGTACATCATCTATCGAAGCTTCCAAAATGATCATTGTTTCTGCTGTTTGTACAAAGGAAAAACAAAAGGGGTAAACCAATAAATAAAATGTAATGAATTAAGCAGAAGCCCAGGGAAAACAAAAAAGCCAACTGTGCAGGTTGGCTTTTTTGTTTTTAATATTTCGGTTCTTTAACTGGCTTTCGCTAAACCTGTAGCCTTGCCTGTCATATCTTTAATAACGTTGGCAGCTTCGTTGATGTAAATGTCTGTTTTAAGATTTTTAAGCCAGTTTTTATATCGGTCACCCTTGTCTTTATCTACGTTGTTATACTTTGCAGCATCTGCTTTTAATCCTTCAAAAGGTAGTTCATTGGTTAGTTTCGCCAGGCTATCGTTTTGCTTCACTGTAGCCCTTAATGCCTTTTGCTCTTCTTTGTATTTATCTATGTTAAGACTGTATGTCTTATCATTTTGTTTGGATAGCCAAAGCGCATTGTTATTTATGAGGTTAAAATTAGTGTTGCTCTTAATTCGCTCTGCACTCTTTGCTTTTATCGCATTAATATCCCATGCAGCGGGCCATTTTGTGTAAGTTGTTTTTTCAATCTCATCCCAGGGTAGAGCGTTTTCGTTGTCTTTTTCCCTGAATTTAAGATACTCATATTCATCAGGCAGTACAATATCGGGGGTGACTCCTCTCAGTTGAGTAGAGCCTCCATTAATTCTGTAAAACTTTTGCAATGTTAGCTTGATAGCGCCAAACTCGGTTCGGCCGGTAAAAAGGTCTAACGGTCTGCCGAAGGGAATGTTTCTCTGCACGGTACCTTTTCCATAAGTAGATGTACTACCTATGATAAGGCCACGACCGTAATCTTGTATTGCCGCCGCAAAGATTTCAGAAGCAGAAGCGCTAAATTCATTTATCAATACTGTAAGAGGTCCACTATAAGCAACAGACTTATCATTGTCTTTTAAAACAGTTGCTTTTCCTTCTCTATCTTTTACCTGAACAACAGGTCCTTCCGGAATAAATAAACCTACCATTTCCACCACTTCTGGCAGATAACCGCCACCATTGTTTCGCAAATCCATTATTATTC
>JALYZZ010000199.1 GCA_030948675.1 Bacteroidota bacterium
ACTGTAGACAGTTGGGTGATCCAATTGGTATTATTAACTGCACCAAAAATATCTATAACAATTCTTGATGGGTCAATTTGCATCATGCTTTTATAAGGAATTTTATTCGGAAGCTGGATCGTTACATAATCGAATAAAGAATCTCCAAAAACTTTCCAGCTATCTGTAAGATCTTGCTTTAAATTTTCGAATGGAATTTTAAGAACATTCTTTTTATCAATCCAGGCGGAATGCAATTGAGAAAGCTGGACTTTATAATCCGTTTTAAAGCTATCAACAACTTTCAAAATAACTTCACTATCGAGAAAGGTCATTTTAGCGCTACCAAGGCGATCTTCACCAAGGCTATACTTTAAAAAAGGTAGCGAGTCTTTTGTTTCAACGTAAAAAAAATTATTTGAGTTTTTTTGAGAGAAGGAAATAAAGGATAAAAAAGCAAAAAGAACGGTTAGGATTATTTTCATTAATTAAAGGTAGAAAATTAAACCAAAAAAGCTTTGAGCATGTGGCCCAAAGCTTTTTAAAATAAAGTTATCTACAACTATAATTTATATTTTCCATCTGCTATTAATCTATCTGCAACAAGTCTTCTCGCGTCTTTACTGTTAAATGGCTCCATCTTAGTAAAACGCTTTAGCCCTAATAACATCATTTTTTGCTCATCGCCATCGGCAAAAGCGTTGATAGCATCTTTACCAGATTTTGCCACTTTATCAACGGCATCATTTAAAAATGTTTGCATCATTGCTGATTGAATATTAATACTTTCCTGCCCGGTTTTATCCGTCGCTTTTATTATCCGTAGCAACATACTTTCGGCAACAAAAGTTTCAATGGACATATCTGCAATGTTCATAATAATCTCTTGCTCGTTGGTGAGTGTTGTCATTAATTTTTGAACTGCGGCACCGGCAATCATTAATATACATTTTTTCATGTTTGCAACTGCCTTCAACTCTTTTGAAAAAGCACCTTCATCTCCGTCTCCAAAATCAGGAATGCTCATCAATTCTTTTTGAACTTGCATGGCTGGCTCCATTAAATTAAGTTTGCCTTTCATCGCTCTTTTCAGCATCATATCAACCGTGAGCAAACGATTGATTTCGTTTGTTCCTTCATAGATGCGATTGATACGGCTATCTCTATACGCCCTGCTGATATCGTATTCATCGCTATAACCATTACCGCCGTGTATCTGAACACCTTCGTCTACTACAAAGTCAAGCACCTCGCTTCCGTGAACTTTTAAAATTGCACATTCAATTGCGAATTCTTCTGCAGCACCCAAAAGCGCTTCATTAAAAGGCTTGCCTGACTCTAATAATTCTGCTTCTTTATCATCTATCCATTTAGCGGTGCGGTATAAGGCACTTTCATCAGCGTAAATCTTTATTGCCATTTCGGCAAGCTTATGTTTTATCGCTCCAAAATTTGCGATAGGCGTTTTAAACTGCTCCCTTGTTTTTGCATATTGAATGGAATCGCTCAAAGCCAGCTTTGCCCCGCCAATAGCTGCGGCAGCCAGTTTAAGTCGACCAATGTTTAAAATATTGAAAGCAATGATGTGGCCTTTTCCAATTTCGCCGAGCACGTTTTCTACTGGAACTTTACAATCCTGGAAATATAATTGCACGGTTGAAGAACCTTTAATTCCCATCTTATGTTCTTCAGGCCCGCGGGTAAACCCTTCAAAATCGCGGTCTACAATAAATGCGGTAAACTTATCTCCGTCTACTTTTGCAAACACGGTATAAACATCTGCAAAACCTCCGTTTGTTATCCAGCATTTTTGACCATTTAATAAATAAAATTTTCCATCTGAAGATAATGTGGCTGTAGTTTTCGCGCCCAACGCATCACTACCACTACCCGGCTCCGTTAGTCCATAAGAACCTTTCCATTCGCCGGAAGCAAGCTTGGGGATATATTTATTTTTCTGCTCTTCGGTACCGAAATATAAAATGGGCAGCGTTCCAATACCTGCATGCGCACTCATTGCAACACTAAAAGAATAGCCGCCTCCCAGCCCTTCGCTAACAAGTGTTGACGTCACAAAATCTTTTCCCATTCCTCCCAGGCTCTCAGGAACAGACGCGCCCAATAAACCTTGTTCACCAGCTTTTTCCATAAGTGCTGGCATCAGGCCGGGCTCCATTTTATCGATTCTTGTGACAACGGGAAGCACCTCTGCTTGTAAAAACTGAAGGCACATATCGCGAACCATTATTTGCTCTTCAGTAAAATCTTCCGGGGTAAAGGTTTCAAACGCATTGCCCTCACGAATAAGCCATTCCCCCCCTTTTAAAGTTGACGTGGTTGTTGTTGTATTCATAACTTAAGTTTTTAGGATTGAAACAATTTTATTCGATTATTTATTCGCTTTCAAGTAATACAGGTGATGCGAGGTTATCATATACTTTCTGTAAAACTTCTTTAGCAATTTCAATTTCGTCATTCGTAACTCCTTCCAACGCTTCATTCAACGTTTGATTTGCTAATGCCATTGCTTTTTCCTGGAGACTCAATGCCTCTTTGGTCAGGTAAATCAAATTAATTCTGCGGTCATCTTTTGAAGGAACTCTTTTCACCAATTTTATTTTCTCCAAATTATCAACCAGCCGGGTAATGCTTGGTTTATCACGAAAGGTAGCATCGCATAATTGCTGCTGGCTTTGTCCTTCCAGCTTCCATAAATGGTATAAAACACTCCATTGTTCAATCGTTATTTCAAGGCCAGACTGCTTAAAATTCTTCTGCAAGCGCCTTGCAAT
>JALYZZ010000222.1 GCA_030948675.1 Bacteroidota bacterium
ACTCCATCTGGTACCCATACAATACTGATCAGGCTTGCCAGCACACCTACAGTCAAATACGCAATTAGAAATTTTAGTTTTCCAAGTACCGCCTCCACCATTAACCCTATAAAGTAGAGGCCGAAGAGGTTTACAAGCAATGGTAAAATACCGATATGTACAAATAGGTTCGTAACCAACCTCCACCACTCACCGCCAGTAACATTAAATTTCACGTTGCCGCCCCAGTTGATAATATCCTGCGCCGTAGGTGATATCAAATTTATGCCGCGAACAGCCATTGCAATAAACACAAGAATATTTACTGCCAGCAGAAAAAATGTCATTCCATGATCCTTCCGGCCAAAGCTGATCGTTTCGGCAGTTACCCTGTTGCCCGACTTCAGTTGCTTTAATGTTTCGTCCTTTAACAGGTTTGCTGCCCGTTGTAACTGTTCAGGCTTCCAGCTTGCTTTTATTTTTTTAAATTTTGGCAGCAGAAACTCCTCTATATTCTTTTGATTGCGCCCTGCTTCATATAGTTCGAGACTTTCGCTGCGGCTTCTAAAAACAATTTCCTCGTTTTCAATAGATATTTTTATGATCTCCTCACTGAGGGTCCAGTGAGTAGGTGTGGTAGCGGTAAACTTATTTTGATCCACAACAAGATATTCCCATTCAAGTTCTTTGCAGGCTTGTTGTACGAGGCTAAAAATCTCCCAGTTGCTTAGTCCTTCAGCAGGTACCCTCTTCTCATACTGTGTCTTCCATCCAAAAGCCATGTTGTTACATATTAAAACCCTGATTTAAGAACAAGATTTTTCAGGGATTATTGGAAAATAAAAACTCACAAATTGCACCAAAGAAACTCTTGTTTTTAAACTAATAAAAAAAAATTTCAAAAAAATTAGCTTCAAAAACTCATTTTCTTACCGCCGCTTGAATGTGCGAAAACATGATTTTAAAGAACGTAATTTCGCCGGACAAACTTTAAGAAAATGAGTAAGTTTCGCAATTTCAAAATGGTTGATTACGTAATATTTGGCAGAGGCAGTTTTAACGAGTTGGACGAAATTTTATCACCACATCGCAAGTCAAATGCACCGATGATTTTTCTTGTCGACCACTTCTTTGAAAAAGAACCACTCGTTAGCAGAATTCCTGTACAAGGTAATGACAAAGTAATATTTAGTGATGTAACATACGAACCAAAAACAACTTACGTCGATAAAATTGCGCAGCAGCTAAAAGCAGAATTTGGAAGCGTTAGTGGCATTATCGGCATAGGCGGCGGCTCAACGATGGATCTTGCAAAAGCAGTCAGCCTCATGCTGACTAACCCGGGTTCGTCAGCAGATTACCAGGGTTGGGACCTGGTAAAACTGCCGGGAGTATACAAAGCAGGCATACCTACACTTAGCGGTACTGGCGCAGAGGTTTCGAGAACAACGGTGTTAACAGGCCCCACCCGTAAGTTAGGAATGAACAGCGATTTCACTCCTTTTAACCAGATTTTATTAGACCCCGAACTCATTGCAAATGCCCCTGTAAATCAGCGGTTCTATACCGGCATGGATTGCTACATTCATTGCATAGAAAGTTTGCAGGGAACTTATTTAAATGAATTTAGTAAGAGTTATGGCGAAAAGGCTCTTGAAATGTGCCAGGAAATATTTTTGAAGAAAGATAGGTGGGATGAAGAAAGTGATGATAAGCTGATGATGGCAAGCTACGCGGGGGGTATGAGTATCGCGTATAGCCAGGTAGGTGTAGCACATGCCGTTAGTTATGGCCTTTCTTTTCTACTTGGTACAAAGCACGGAGTCGGCAACTGCATTGTTATGAACCACCTCGAAGAATATTACCCGGAAGGAACAGCAGAATTTAAAAAGATGGTAGAAAAAAGCAAAGTGGATATACCTGAAGGGATCTGCAGGGGACTTACAGAAGATCAGTTTGAGGCGATGATAAATGTAAGTATGGGTATGAAACCACTTTGGGAAAATGCACTTGGCAAAGATTGGGAAAAGATAATGACCAGGGGAAAGCTGAGGGCCTTGTATGAAAAGCTATAACTGATTTGCGTGTAATGGATACTTTGCAAGCAGCCCAAAAAAGGCTGCTTTTATATTTCTGGTAAAATTTGCTTTCGCAGCACAAAAAAGATCAATTCAATAAGCAGCACTTTAAGGATTCAAATTAGCCTTCAGATCCAATAAAAAGCTCTTAAATTTTTGAAGGGTATTGTTGAGGTAAAGCTGAATATCTGCTTTCTTCTTGTTCGTTTTTATATATTCTTTTGCTCCCTCAATAGTATACTTTCGCTGGCGCAGCAACTGGTAAATTAGTTGCAGGTTCTTTACATCTTCGGGTCTGAATAAACGATCTCCCTTTCTATTTTTTCGTGGCTTCAGCACCTCAAACTCGTTTTCCCAATAACGCAGCAATGAGGTGTTAACCCTGAACCATTTTGCTACTTCGCTTATTGGGTAATATTGTTTTTGAAACAACACATCATCATCCGGTATTTCAATCAGGTCTACCTCTGCGTCAATTTCTTTAAAAGATTTTCTTCCTCTTTTCTGCGCCGGCTTTTTTATCTTCTCTTTTTTCGCTTTAATAACCGGGGTAGGAAAAGGGCTTGTACTTTTTATTTTTACGGCAATCTTTCCATCGTCAAAAACTACAGAGCCATTTCTCTGAAGTTCGGGTTGCCTTTGCTTCTTCAATATAATCGCAGGAGTGTCTACCACAGCATCTCTTACAGGTGCTGCTATTATTGAACCAGAAGAGGTGATTTTTAATTCCTCATTTGCAATCGTTATCCGTGTATCCTCAGGTACGGTGGTAACAATGATGTGGTCTATATCTTCCTTTTGCATTGCTTCAACCGTTACAGTCGCCTCGCTTGCTTCAATTGTTGATGTTGTTTCCGTTTTTTTTGCGTCAGCTTCCGGGTAAACGGTAGTAATATCAAACAAAGAAAGATGTGTTGTTGGTGGCGGTGCGGTAGCTTGCAAAACATTACTAATGTTGCCCCCCTGCTCCAATTCAGCAGCAGTGATTTTATTTGTATCAACTATTCCATTAAAGGAAAGCCGTTCACTGCGAAGAGAGTTTTTAGAATAAGCAGGTGTACTTGCTTCAGCCTCCTGTTCTTTTTTTAACACAGGCTTTTTTTCCTCCGTCTTGGGTTCTGGCGCAGGTGTGTCAAAAAAAGAACCAAACAAGTCAAGCTGACGCATATTGTAAAAATAGCAAATCAAACTGCTTTTTATCCAGCATAGAGAAGTTGGTGGATAAATGGTTAGTTAAATCTGTCAGCAGCCCGGCTATGTAAACTTAGCTGATAGCAGCCTTATAATGTTGATCTTTGTAGCCCTGTTCGTTGTGTCCTTTTGTCAATTCAAGATTGACACACTTTTAAATTTTGGCTACAAAAATTATTGCAGTAACAACTCGTGTTTCGATGACCGAACGGAATAAGTTAAGGTTGCAGGAAGTTTTAAAACCACGTTGAAAAATTATCGGTTATTTGAAATAACCGGATTAGACCTGGTATTATTTATTTGATTATAAAAAGACATGGGGTAAGCATTTCTTTCTATACCGATACTTCCGGAAATTGAAAAAGTGCGATCGTCGTTTATATATTGCAGCCCAAGCTCTGCCCGGGAGTAAATGCCCAATGATGAAGATTTAAAAAGGCCATTGCTCAGGTTTGCCTTATTAAAATCGCTCGGCGCGAAAGATTGATTAAAACTAATATAGGCAGGGGCAACGGAGACGCCGGCAAAAGCGTAAAAATTATTGGTTAATTTGCGATTTAGCTGTAATCCAAGGGGTGCCGATACAACGGTTGCATTACCACCTTTAAAAAAGGTAAAGCTTGTTGATATTCCACTGTACTTGCTTACAAACCATTTCTTTTTAGCAGTACTGTCGTTTAGATGATTACTGTTTATGAGGCTTCCGCGATAACCAGGGTTAATGAATTGCCCGGGTAAAAAAGTTTGTGCCCGTAAGCCCGTTACTAAAAGCAAAAAAGCAATAAATATAACTATTCGCATTTCTCTAAATTAGGCAATAAAAATACATCTTGTTGTGGTAGTAGTAATGGTTCTATTAAAACTTAACAACTTTGCTTATTAGGCACGTTGACTGGAATTACTACAGCCAAAATGGAGCGTCGCAACCAATGTTACCTACCTATTCAACTGTCGGCCAAATACTAAAAAACGGCCAGAAAAAGTCAATTCAACACATACAAAACGGTTGCAGAATTGGTTGATGAAAAGGAGTTAGCTTTCATAACCCTAGCCTTGTGACTATATCGGAGGCATAGGCTATTGCCCGGCTGCGAGAGAATAAGCTTTTTTGCCATCCCACACATTCAACAGCTCTGTTGAGCATATTTTAAAATCCTGGGCAAGATGCCGGTATAGTTCTATAATATCTGTTTGAGTTACTGAAACCTCGCCGACACTCTCAAAACGACAACCGTACGTATTCACCAGGTTTGTAAACATGCTGCCCGTAGGCCATACCTGTGTACCTCGGTTGCTAATAGTAACTAATTTAAATAGACCAAATGTATGTTTCAGACACTTTTCTGCGATGATCGCAGGTTGCTCGTTGCTTTCAATGAACATGTCAACGCCAATAATGGTTTCATTTCTGTTCTCACTGTTTTCAAGCATCGGGTTTTTATCAAGCTTGAAAATGGTAGGAGTAACAGGCTGATTTTCTAACATTGGTTTTGGATTATTTTCCGGCACCTTTCCAAAGTTGCAAATGATTGCATCAGCAAACTGGGTTGTATTGAGAGCGGGCACGGCTTTATCGCCAAAATCGCCTGTATGCACGCCTTGCTCCAAAGTATACAATAAGGCATTTTCAATCGTTGCTGCGCTTTCCATCAATCCCACATGACGCAGTAAAGCAATACCGCTTAATAATAAAGCGGTAGGGTTTGCAATGTTTTTCCCCATGATGTCGGGCGCAGTTCCGTGAACCGCTTCAAAAATAGAAATATGGTCACCAATATTGGCCGAAGGAGCAAAACCCAAACCGCCTACCAAACCGGCGCAAAGGTCTGAAACAATATCACCCTGCAGGTTGGTAAGCACCACTACATCAAACAGATCCGGACGCGTTACCAGCTTCATGCACAGATCATCAACAATAATATCGTCGGCTTTTAGCTCGGGATATTCCCTGGCAACATCATAAAAAGTTTGGAGAAACAGGCCATCTGTCAGCTTCATAATGTTTGCCTTATGACCGCATGTAATTCGTCTTGTACCTTTCTTTTTTGCCATTTCAAACGCATACTTAATTACCTGCAAACTGCCTGGCTGCGTAATGAAGCGACGGCTAAGCGCCACATCGTGGGTAAGCATATGTTCGATGCCCCCATAAGTATCTTCGATATTCTCGCGAACGACAGTGATGTCTATAGAAATGCCGGCTTTTGAAAAGACCGTATCTACCCCGTGAAGCGTTTGAAACACTCGCTTATTGGCATAAGTGTTCCAGGTTTTTCTGGCTGTTACATTTACACTTTTTACACCTTTCCCTTTAGGAGTTTCCATCGGACCTTTAAATAAAATTCCGAGGCTCTCTATGGTTTGCTGTGCTGCAGGCGTCATACCATTGCTGTATCCTTTATCAAAAACCCACTTACCCATGTCAACGTATTCATATTTGAGTGGAACATTGGCAGCATTAAAAATATGAAGAACAGCTTCCATTATTTCGGGTCCTATTCCATCGCCTTTTGCTACAGCAACTTTAGTCATGTTATGATGTTTTTAAATGGAGAATTTCCAGATGGTAAAGGTAAGTTATGTGTAAATACGGGATTGGTAATTCTATACCCTACCACCTTGTATGTTTTTAATAACAGCTTTATAAACGCTGCTACCTGATACCTGCAGCTACCATTACTTTATCCACTTACACAACTATAATATTGGTTGTGTAAATGCATAGCAATGTTGTGCAATCATACAGGCGAGGTGAGAACTGGCAATTTGGCCCCTAAAGCAGCGAAGATGTTTTTGGTAAAGTCTTTGCATAAATAGTATATGCACATTTCTATTTTTCTTTATTTTTACTAAAACTGCCTCGCATGATATCAAAGCTTTCTGAGGGAGTACAAATAAGCGTAGAAACTTTTTACCAGCCAGACTATAGCAACCCGGTTAATAATGAGTTTATGTTTGCTTATCGTATATCCATTGAAAATCACAATAGTTTTCCCGTGCAATTGCACAGGCGGCATTGGCACATTTTTGACAGCAACGGAGAGTATCGCGAGGTAGAGGGCGAAGGAGTGGTAGGTCAGCAACCGCTACTGGAAGCAGGTCAACAATTTCAGTACGTCAGCGGGTGCAACCTAAGAACCGAAATGGGTAAAATGTTTGGAAAATATGTAATGGAAAACGTAAATAATAAAATGACTTTTGAAGTCAACATCCCTGCATTCGAAATGATCGTTCCTTACAAAATGAACTAGCGCTTCCAGGTTCAAAGTTCCCAACTTTTTATTGAATGGCTTTTAATCGAACTTCTCACTTTCAACTTTAAAACGGTAAACTTTAACCCTGCTCACGGCTTATACTTTGACTGTTCGAAAATAGTTCTTGGGTTTGCTTCTATTAGCTGCGATAGCGTTTCCTTCTCATTTTTACTCATCCATTTTTTTACTATTTGCCAACCAACAAATTGGCCTATAAAACCGGGCGATTCTTCACCAAAAGCTTGTGTTTTTGGCGCGTCGCTCATATAGTCTTTTATAATTGACGGATCAGATATATACAGCAAGTCGTTTTGAACAAAATAAGACCAGATTGTAGCTTCGTTTTTAAAACATCCCTCCAACTGATCTTTTGTGTAACCAGTCTTCAAAGTGTCTTCTGCTTCTGGCATTAACCTGTCCAGCAGGTATAATCTTTTTCCCACCTGTACCATCTGTTCAATTAGCGGTTTTCCGGCGTTATTATCTGGAAAAATATCGTCAACAATTGTTTTAATGCAGTTTACCGGGATATATTCTTTGTCAAACCGTCGTGAGATATATGCTGGGTACAACTCCTGCCCCGCCTCACTCTGGTACAGTGAAAAATTCTTTCCCATGTACAATTGCAAACCCACCGCTAAAGCGTTTGAGGTCAGTATATTGCCATAGCTGTTTATAGGGCCAACAAACGTGATAAGTTTATTTGGCAATTTATAAGAAGGAAAATAATACTTTACAAACTGCAATCCTCTTTTAACCTGGCTTTCGACAACTGCTCCGTTTGTAAAGATTTTATCAACGGAGTCTTTCAATGGTTTATAAGAATGAAAAAATGATACAATCTGGCTTTCTACACTTTTCGAACTATCGGGCTGAGGCGGAAGGGCCAGGATATTGTAAATGAAATCTCTCAAAAACAAGGGGTATTTGTTTTGTAACTGCTGCAGCGACCGATCAATATGGTTTGTATCGATGGTAAAAAAATCATTGTCAAACCTTTGCAACTTCAAATCCACCTTAATAGCAGATACATCTGGTATTTTCCTGTCCGAACAGCTACTTACAATTAATACAATGATCAACAGGTACCAGTAAAATAGCTTCATACAATAATCTTTGTCGGGCAAATTACACTAAGGCATGAACTTTATACAGGTGTAAAAAATAATTAGCGAAATTTGAACTATGAAAATAGTACTGGCACAGCAAAACTATCATATTGGCAATTTTGAAAAAAATACAGAGAAAATCATCTCTGCTATTAACGAGGCCAAAAGTCAGGCGGCAGACCTTGTCGTATTTAGTGAGTTATGTATTTGTGGTTACCCACCGCGCGACTTTGTAGAGTTTAATGACTTCATCAACAGGTGTTATAATGCAATAGACGAGATAAAGCAACATGCCGATACTATAGGGGTGCTGGTTGGCGCACCGGCAAGAAACCCTGCGGTAGAAGGAAAAGATCTGTTTAACGCCGCTTTTCTTTTATATGAAAAAGAGATAAAGGGTGAGATACACAAGACGCTGTTGCCTACCTACGATATTTTCGACGAATACCGCTACTTCGAACCGGCATTTGAATGGAAAATACTAGAGTTTAAAGGAAAACGGCTGGCAGTAACGATTTGTGAAGATATTTGGAACATCAACGACAATCCCTTGTACAGGATATGTCCTATGGATAAGTTGATGCAGCAGCAACCAGACTTGATGATCAACTTAAGTGCTTCGCCGTTTGACTATATACATGAAGAAGAACGTAAATCTGTCATCAAGTCAAACGTGATCAAGTATAAGTTACCAATGTTTTATTGCAACGCAGTGGGCAGTCAGACAGAAATTGTGTTTGACGGAGCTTCTCTCATTTTTGATAAAGAAGGAAACCTGAGCAAGTGCCTGCCCTCTTTTGAAGAAGCCCTTGCGGGAGTAACCCTAAATGATGACGGAACAATTGCAGAAACAGCGGTTGATAACATTAAACCTATTTCGCACATCAAACCAAATCCGGCAAATTATGATCCTAAACTGAATATTAAAGGCATTCATACGGCTCTTATACATGGCATAAAAGACTACTTTATCAAGATGGGC
>JALYZZ010000228.1 GCA_030948675.1 Bacteroidota bacterium
ATCCTATCGTTTTTAAAAGCGCTTCCGACTCCTTGTTCTGAACAAAAATGTGGGTAAAACACGACAACATGTTTCGATGAAAGTCTCCATATTTTGAGAAAAAGGGTTGTTTTTTTCGAAATATTGCTGAGATAAGCAATAAGGGAATCTGCCTTTTTTTCGCCTCGTTAAGGTAATAATACCAAAATTCATATTTTACAAAAATGATTAACGATGGCTTTACAATGTCATAAAAAGAATGTGCATTATAACGGCTATCAGCGGGTAGGTAAAAAATATAATCTGCACCGGCGTAATTTTTCCTTACCTCATAGCCCGATGGTGAAAAGAAAGTAAGCAGTATTTGGTTAGCTGGATATTCCAATCTTAATTTTTCAAGTAGCGGTCTTCCCTGCTCAAATTCTCCTAATGAGGAACAATGCATCCAAACTAATTTCTTATCCTCAGCGTCGATTATTGCCTTCATTTTTGTAAAAACATCTTTCCGTCCATTTACCCAGGATCGCGCTTTTTCATTGAAAGGAGATGCAACCTTTATAATGATAGGATAAAGCTTTACAAAAAGCTGATAAAAAATTTTACTCACTGCTTAATAGTCATTTAAACAAAATTAAAGGTTCGTTATTGCAAAACTTGGAACAAGCAGCCTACAAGGCTTTTTAATGTAGCTTTGCCGGCATCCAAAAATTGATATATGAGGCCAATACAAATGGTGGATACCAAAACTCAATACTTGAAAATTAAAGAGCAGGTTGATGCCGGTATCGGGGATGTTTTGGAAAGTGCTGCCTACATAAATGGCACACCAGTTAAAGCGTTCGCGAAAAATTTGTCATCTTATTTAAATGTAAAACATACTATTACCTGCGCCAATGGCACAGATGCACTACAGATAGCAATGATGGCATTAGGACTACAACCAGGCGACGAAGTAATCACGCCCTCGTTTACCTATGTAGCTACTACTGAGGTCGTTGCCCTTTTAAGATTAACACCCGTTTTTGTTGAAGTTGATAAAGATACTTTTAACATTGATCCCCGGGCGGTGGAAGCTGCGATAACACCGAGGACAAAGGCAATTGTACCAGTACACTTATACGGGCAGGCAGCGAATATGGAAGAAATTATGGCGATTGCTGCGCGCTATAATTTGTTTGTAATAGAAGACAACGCACAGGCCATAGGATGCAATTATACTTTTTCTGACGGCACTGTTAAAAAATCAGGAACTATTGGTACAATAGGAACAACCTCGTTTTATCCTTCAAAAAATTTGGGTGCCTACGGCGACGGTGGAGCTATTTTTACCAATGATGATGTGCTTGCCGAAAAACTTCAAATGATCGCTAATCATGGCCAAAAGGTAAGGTACTATCACGACATGGTAGGATGCAATTCGCGGCTCGACTCGATACAGGCTGCAGTACTTGATGTAAAACTTAAATACCTGGACGGTTATATATTGGCGAGGCAAAAAGCAGCCGCTTTTTATGATAAGGCGTTTGCATCAACTGATCACATCTCTGTGCCCCAAACAGCATTTTTTACTAACCACGTATACCACCAATATACTTTACTGTTAAATAATGTTGACAGAGATGGACTAACCAGGCATCTTTCTGCTCACCATATACCTTCTACCATTTATTATCCGGTGCCTGCTCACAGGCAAAAAATGTTTGCTGCTTTCGGTGGCGGCAACTATCATCTGCCTGTTACTGAGTGGTTAACCGAGCGTGTTATCTCTCTGCCCATTCATACCGAATTAGATGAAGATCAGCTAGAATACATTTGTAAACATGTAATGCAGTTCATTAATAAATAATAACAGTTTAAAAAAATCGTTGTATCAAACAATTATTTATTTAAAAACTGCTTCTTAACTTCTTCAATTTAAATGAAAATATATTCTTCCCTGGTAACTAAGGATGCAAAACTAGCTGTGATTGGGTTAGGATATGTGGGCCTTCCGATAGCGCTGGAATTTGCAAAAAAGCTGTCAGTCATTGGTTTCGATGTGAACGAGAACAGAGTGCAGCAAATGCAGCAGAAAATTGACCCAAGCGGAGAAATGAAGAAGAAGGATTTTGAGGGCACCAATATTGTTTTTACCAGTTCTATTGATGTACTTAAAGAGGCAAGTTTTTTTATTGTAGCCGTACCCACTCCTGTCGATCCACACAATGTTCCTGATCTAAGACCTGTAAAAAAGGCCAGTGAGACGATTGGCAAAGTGATTAAAAAGGGAGATTATGTTGTGTTTGAATCAACTGTATATCCTGGCTGCACAGAAGAAGATTGTCTGCCGGTAATCGAAGAACTTAGCGGCCTTAAAGTGTGTGATGATTTTAAGGTTGGTTATTCTCCCGAAAGAATAAATCCGGGGGATAAAAAGAATACATTAGCGACGATAGTAAAAGTTGTTTCGGGATGTGATGATGAAGCCCGTGAAGAAATTGCACAATTGTACGAATTGGTGGTAAAGGCGGGGGTTCACAGAACGTCTTCAATTAAAGTAGCGGAAGCTGCAAAAATAATTGAAAATACACAGCGTGATGTCAACATCGCATTAATGAATGAGCTTTCCATCATCTTCGACCGAATGGGCATCAATACTTATGAAGTGCTGGAAGCTGCAGGCACCAAATGGAATTTTCTTAAGTTCCTTCCCGGTTTAGTAGGCGGTCACTGCATCGGTGTAGATCCTTACTATCTTACATATAAGGCTGCAGAATTAGGCTTCAATTCCCGGGTTATTTTATCCGGCAGATACATTAATGATAACATGGGCAATTATGTGTCAAAAAAGGTAATTCAGCATGTAATTGCCCATTCAGATAATGTAAAAGAAGCAAAGGTGTTGGTGATGGGCGCTACGTTTAAAGAAAACGTTAGTGACATTCGCAACTCAAAGGTAATTGATGTAATTAAAACGCTTAAGTCGTATCATCTGAATGTGTTTCTTCATGATCCGTTTGCACATTCTACTGAGCTGGAAGAAGAATACGGAATGCAATTAGTAAAGGAGTTAGACAACGATTACGATGTAGTAATGGTAAGTGTACCTCACCAAACCTATATCCCTTTTAACGATGCATACTTTGCTTCGATTACAAAAGAACATGCCCTTATTGCCGATTTAAAAGGCATTTACCGAAATAAAATAACCAGCAGAAAATACTGGAGTTTATAAAATTATAGATATGGCAAAACCAATAGTGCTTGTAACAGGGCAAAATGGACAATTAGGCAACGAATTAAAATTGTTGGCTAAAGAGTACAATCAGTTTGATTATGTTTTTACAGATGTGGCCGAACTAGACATTACTGATGCTGAAAAGGTTACCGATTTTTTTAACCAGTATAAACCTGCAGTCTGCATTAATGCGGCGGCTTACACGGCGGTAGACAAAGCGGAGACAGAAAAAGAGTTAACACTTAAAATAAATGCAGAAGCCGTAGGAAACCTGGCTGAGAATTGCGCAAAAAATAACGCCCGTTTTATTCATGTTTCTACAGATTATGTTTTTGATGGTACCGCCAGCACTCCTTATTCCGAAGACCATCCTGTAAGTCCGGTTAATTTTTATGGTGAAAGTAAATTGAGGGGAGAAGAGATTGCAATGGCAAAGCTGCCTTCCACCATTATCATTAGAACTTCGTGGGTGTATAGTTTCTTTGGTAACAACTTCGTTAAGACAATGCTTCGGCTGATGAAAGAACGCGAAAGTATTACTGTGATCAACGACCAGTTCGGTTCACCTACTTATGCCGCTGACCTTGCAGAGGCGATTATGCAAATTGCTGTAGACGAAAAGGCAGCGGGCGGCATATACCATTTTTCAAATGACGGTGTCATAAGCTGGTTTGACTTTGCAGTCGCTATTCGTGATTTAGCAGGTCTTAACTGCGAGGTAAATCCGACTAATACCAGCGGTTATCCCACACCCGCTAAAAGGCCAGGTTATTCCGTTATGAGTAAAGAAAAAATAAAAACGGCGGGCATTAAATTAAAAGATTGGAAGAATAGTCTTGAGACTTGCATCAGGCTTTTACAACAATAATCACTTAACTTTTTATAATCGAAATGCCATTGCTTTTTCCGGCACTGGCATTCGGTTGATAGCACACTAATAGCCTCATGTAGATTTTATCAAAGCACTTCTATCTTTAGTTCCACTTTTTTATTTAATAATGGCTCTTACTTTTAATAAACTTTATTTAGACAATAGACTATTAGTTTAACAACTATCAGCCACACATGAAAAAACTTCTCATTTTTATAGTTCTTTTTTGTTATACAGTGGTTTCGTTTAGCCAGATAGAATACGGTATAAAAGGTGGACTTAACCTGGCGACAGTGAGATACATAAATGAAGATAACAGCAAAGCCAGGATAGCATTTAATGCAGGTGTATTTGGAGAAATACCTGTGCAGGAAAACCTTTTTATTAGACCCGAGCTCTTGTATTCGAGTAAAGGTTTTGCCTACTCGGCATCACAATTTGCAAGAGAGGGGAGCCTAAGATTAAATTACATAATTGTTCCGCTACTGGTCGGGTATCGTCCGGAAGCCAAAGTTGCATTTATGGCTGGTCCTGAATTTGGGTTTTTGCAAAAAGCTGTCTCAAAGTCGCAGGGAATTTCGAATGACATGACAAATTTTTACCGCCATTTTGATGTTGGTTTCGATCTGGGTGCCTCATATAACTTCAGCCAATATTTCGGTATTGAAGGGCGCTATAATTATGGCTTTAAAGATCTTGTAAATGTAGTGATTACTGACAACAGCGGCAATGTTGTTGGCCAGGGTAAAAGCGGCGCTAACAGTGTATTACAACTGGGTCTTTACTTTTATTTAAGTAAATAGGAGTAGTGTTCATTATATACTGCTAAACTACTTGCAGCAGCAATGAAGGAAATGATAACATTGCTGAGCGAAGATTGCAGAGTACACAAGTGCGATGCAACAAAAGCCTCCTTATTG
>JALYZZ010000244.1 GCA_030948675.1 Bacteroidota bacterium
GGTGTTATCACCATGCAACGGCAGCGCTTCTAAAGAAGACCATCAACGGCAAAGATTGCCCTGCCTTTTTCGGCCAGAAGATTAGTCTGATTGAAGAGTACAATTTATAAAATGTATATTGAATTAAAAATATTTAGCGGCATTTGTTTCGCTGCGATATTTATAATTGGGTAAGGATGATTATCTTCAATGTATCGCTTATGTGCAATATTGCTGCCTTTCAATGATCTAGCACGTCCTTATGAAAAAGTGGTTCTTAAATGTAAGATACAGAACAAGGCCAGTTGTCTTGATCGCTGCCCTTCTATTGGTCTTTGTCGTACACCCTTTTTTTGTCCTTACATCCCTGGCGGGGGAAGCTCCATTGGCAGTATCACGTAATGTTTCACTGTCTGCTTCCGGCAGTTCGTTTTGGCTCTGGAATTTTCTTGGACGCCTCCACCCTCTTGTCGTACATTTTCCGGTGACGATGCTTTTGGTCGCTGCCATCATGGAGCTGTTTACACTAAAAAATTTTCAATCTAAATTAAGGCCGGCAATCAACCTTTTTCTGACTACTGGAGTGGTTACTGCGCTCATTTCAGTCGTCTTCGGATTTTTGCTTGCAACGAGCGGAGACTATGGTAAGGACTCATTGAATTTACATCGTTGGAGCAGTATTATAACAGCAGTTCTGGCGATATCCAGTTTGTTTTTACTTTATCGGGTACTAAAGAAAAAAGACGTTCATCTAATCAAAGCATATCGGGTCATCCTTGTTATTGCAGGTGCTGGAGTATGCATTGCGGGTCACTTCGGGGCATCTTTAACTCATGGCAAAGACTACCTTTCCTCGGCGCTCCCGTGGAGCAAAGATTATGACTCTATACGAGCCGTAAAATTTGATTTCGCTGCGTTTAAAGATGATGCAGCGAAGCTGAACAAGAAGGATGAAACAGCACTGCAAATGCAGGTAAAAACCATTTTTGCGCACAATTGCTACAAATGTCATGGTCCCGAAAAAATTAAAGGTGAACTTCGACTTGATAGTAAAAAAATGATTTTTAAGGGTGGTAAAGACGGTCCTGTAATTGTAATGGGTGATCCCATGAGAAGCGATTTATTTCACCGCATTTCTCTTCCTTCTAACGATAAAGACGTAATGCCATCAAAAGGCAAGAAGTTATCGGAAGGAGACATTGCCACTATAAAATTCTGGATACAAAAAGGTGCACCTTGGCCGGAGGGAGCTGATAGAGAAACCAATTACAGGCTTGCAGAAATGGCACCCAAAAATCCTCTGCTTCCTCCAGCTACTTCATTACTTCAAAACCCCGTTGACTTATGGGTGAATGAATATTTTAAAAAGAATAAGATAAGCTGGAGTACTTGCGTTGATGACAAGATATATCTTAAAAGAATTTATCTTGATATACTTGGATTGATTCCTACCCCTGAAGATTTTATTGCTTTTATAAAAGATCAAAGGCCTGATAAACGCTCTATTTGGGTAAGACAGTTGTTGAATAAAAATGATGATTATGCCATGAATTGGCTTACTTTCTGGAATGATGCGCTAAGAAATGATTATACCGGCACGGGTTATATAACGGGAGGCCGTTTTGATATTACCAACTGGTTATACCAGTCACTTAAAAACAATAAATCATACAATCAGTTTGTTAAAGAGTTAGTAAGTCCCAACCAGGAGTCAAAGGGTTTTATTCAAGGAATAAAATGGCGAGGTGTTATTAATGCTAGCCAGCGAACAGAAATGCAGGCCGCTCAGAATGTGTCGCAAGTGTTTTTTGGATTGAACCTAAAATGCGCCTCTTGCCACAATAGCTTCATCAGTGATTGGAAATTAGATGATGCCTACGGTTTTGCAAATATTTTTGCAGATTCTTCTCTTGAAATAAACCGTTGCGATAAGCCGTCAGGAAAGTTTACGGCAGCTAAAATACTTTGGAAAGAATTAGGTACAATTAACAGTGCTGCTACTGCTGCAATAAAACAAAAACAACTGGCCGATCTGATGGTACAGCCGGCCGATGGCCGTTTATACCGTACGTTAGTAAACCGCATTTGGGCGCAATTAATGGGCAGAGGCATTGTAGAGCCGGTAGATTTGATGGACAACGAACCCTGGAGTCAGGACTTGCTGGATTGGCTGGCGTTTAATTTCCAACAAAGCAAGTCAGATATTAAGGAGCTGATCTACTTAATAACCACATCAAAAACGTACCAATTGCCTTCGGTGGGTTTCAAAGAACCGAACCAGGTCGTGGTAAAAGATTTTAAGTTTAAAGGGATGCTTAGGAGAAGAATGACCGGTGAGCAATTTTCTGATGCTGTTAGTACAGTCGTGGCAACTATTTTTCCTGATTCTCTTGTTAAGTTTAATCCTTTTGTAAAACCGATAGCGCTCGGCTTTAAAAAAAAGCCGGACGACCGAAAGGCAATTTTTAAAAAAGACATCATTCACCAATCGAAAGCTGAGAAACAGCGAGCTGATGAAAAACAAGCTGCCGCCCGGTTGCTTGCAAAAAAAATTGCAGATCAGAAAAAGATTGAAGGAAGGGTACTTGCCGACAAATTAGTCGCTGAAAAATTAATACTACTATATCCTCGTGCTTCCCTGGTTATCAATAATAGTTTTCTTACGTCTTTAGGAAGGCCAAACAGAGAGACCGTATCAACAAGCCGCGAGTCGCAGGCTAATTTGTTGCAGGCTCTTGAGCTAACAAACGGTAACAGGTTTAACGCGGCACTTAAAAAGGGTGCAGAAAGCTGGAAGAAAAAATATAATACGGGTGATTTGATAATAAAAGAACTTTACATTAAGGCGCTGGGGCGCGAACCGCAACAAAAAGAGTTTGCGGTAGCAAGTAAAATGCTGGGCGCAAACCCTGGAACAGAAGCCATTCAAGATTTGTTTTGGGCGGTCTTGCTGCTTCCGGAGTTTCAAATTGTATACTGAATGATCGGCCGAAGGCAATAAGAATTACAGAGCTTTATCAAAGACGAAGTATGATAAAATAAAACATCATGGCAACGAATTGGAACCGTAGAGACTTTTTAAGGAATACAGGCAGTGCCACTCTTGCTGCCATGGCTGCGGCAGCGCCGGTCACTGGCTTATTA
>JALYZZ010000252.1 GCA_030948675.1 Bacteroidota bacterium
CAATAAGATCATCAAGACTGTGGAAGCAGCGGCAATTTTGTTCATGAATTCCTGCGCCTTACCACTATTACCAAACGCTTTTTCGATGGCTTTTAATATTATTAAGCCAATTACTCCGCCTGTAGTATTGGTAATGATATCTGTAACATCAAAAGCTCCGAGCCGAAGTATATATTGAAGTGCTTCAACTAATAAACTAAGTAAGAAAAAGAAGAAAAGTTTTTTGCGCCAATTCCATCTTTTAAATAAAATGCCTGCATATATGCCAAGCGGCACAAAAATCAGTACGTTCAAAATGTTCTCACTTGTTACAATTACAGGTTCGCTAAAGGGTAATAAGTTTGCTCTCCTGGTTGCCATATAAGAAAATTGCACGCCTAACTTTAATAGTAAGATCCAGTATAGGGCAATCAAATAAATGACAAAGAGTATTGTAGTTAACCTATTTGTAACTTTCTCGTCTTTTGTTTGATCTCTCATGTTTTGCCAATTGTTGCCAGTGATAATATTACCTAAATAACGGTAAGGATCAAAACAACATTGCCTTTACATCATCGGTTACCGCTAACGCACTTATTAATGCAATTACAAACAATATAAATATTCAACCTCAAAAACTGTAATAATTACATTCAGTAGTTTAAATCTATTTCTTATTGCCGATACTATTTTACATTTTCATTATTGGCTCGTCTGCCGCTATCAGGTGTTCTTAACCAACAGCTCTTTGTACAGTAGTATTTGAAGGTGAAGAACAGCTTTAAAGGCTAACGTGGATGAAAAAGATTGTTTCGTCCCCGCTACTTATTGAACTCTCCAAAATGCCATAATATTCCTGAAGGATCGTGTAAAAAATATTCTCTTCCCCAATCATCGTGTTTTATCAATGTCAGTTTGACCTCTTTATATTTATTATGAAGTCCAAGATTTTGTACTTCTTTCCAATGCTGTTCAACATTGTCAACCTCAAGAAATATCATTGAATTATTAACCCAATCCTGAACGTAAGCGTCTTGAAGGTAAAACCCTAAACCGTCAGAAATTTTGAAGTAAGACATATTTTTTGAAATTTGTGATTCTTCAAATCCTAAGTCGTGATAAAATTTTCTTGATACTTCAAAATCCTTTGCACCAATAAATGTTCTTACAGATTTTGCCTGATGCTTCATACTTCTAAATTTTGGTTAACTAAACCATTTGGCCTTATAAAGAAATAATTAATTTTTTGACGCACCGCAATGAACTGAAAGCGGCCGCAATATGGCAGGCGACGCGCCTGTTTATGCAATAGCAAACAATATACGGAATCGTTTTAAAAAACGCTAACATGTCTGCCGTCAATAGTTTCTGCCGCTGTTGAATGTTCTTCACCAGCAGCCTATTGCACAACAGTATTTGAAGGTGAAGTCGATATAAAAAGGAGATGATTTACTACTGTCAGTCGTTCTGGTTGCCATAATGCATTACAGCCTTTTTAATAGTCGCTTTTAATTAACAGGAATATTTGTGGCGGCCTTAAACTTGTTATATAGTCCTTTGTCTATATTTTATCAACAACTTAAAACCATAAAAATGAAAAAGATAGTACTTGGAATGATGGCACTGGCGCTTACTTTCTCTGCTATGTCGCAGACAAACAATAATAGCAACCAGGGCAGAAAGGATGGTGATGAAAGATCGTTTAGAGGTGGTGGCAACCTTGACAAGCTGAACCTGACTGATGCTCAAAAAGCCCAAATGAAAACGATCAATGAAAGTTTCAGGCAGCAAATGCAGGATCTGCGTAAGCAAGGAAATATAACTGTAGATGAGCAAAAACAAAAGCGCGAGGCGCTCATGAAGGAGCATCGCGAAAAACTTGCTGCGATACTTACTCCGGAGCAAAGAAAACAGGCAGTATCAATACGAGAAGAGCGCAAAGAAGATAGAATGGCTGAGCGCAAAGATGATAAAGCAGAAGATAAAATGCAAGATCGAAATGAAGACAGAATAGATGGTGCTCGTGGAGACAGGTTCGAAGGTGTTTCAAAAGACCTAAACCTGACACCTGAACAATCTTCTAAAATGGCTTCTATCAATAGTGCTTTCAGAACCAGTTTGCAAAGCATCAGACAAAACGGTACGCTTACAAAAGAGCAAAAAAGAGACCAGATGAAAAGCCTGATGAAACAACATCAATCAGACATGGAGTCTTTGCTGACAGACGATCAGAAACAACAATTAAAGAGCCGTCAGAAAAACCGTCTCAATCGTACTGTTGTTAAATAAACAGAAAAGGATACTTATAATTGCCCCCAATTAAGAGCAGACCAAAAGGTCTGCTCTTTTAATTCTACCTTTACGACGGTATCAATATTTACTGTTGTAAAACAGCAAGCGTTTAAATTAAGCAAGTATGCCCGCACGCTCAGACAACTTTCAAAAGTTTGTAAAACAAAAGAAAGGAAGCGCTATTAAAGAAGAAATCAAGCAGCAAAAAAGAAAAGAAAAAAAGGAAAAAGCTGCAGCAATCGAAGCTCATTTCGAAAGAAAAAGAGCCGAAAGACAACAACGTCAACAGCCACTGCCAACCGCGGCCTCATCTAAAACAGGAAGGCCAAATAAGTATCCCAAAAAAGAAGTTGAATTACCCGCAGGCAAAGACACCCGTGCGCCCGATGCAAGACAACAGAAAACAGGACCATCTGCATCTTCACGACAGACAGCCGGCAAAGGTGCCTTTGCAAAAGCGGGAAGACAAGATAAACACCCTGCAAAAGAGAATACTGTTACCGGTGATAAAAGTGCTGGACGTGCAAAGCTGCCGATTACTTCAAGCCCGTCTACAGGAAACAAAAGCAAGACTAAGGAGGGTGCTACATC
>JALYZZ010000254.1 GCA_030948675.1 Bacteroidota bacterium
TAAACGAACCAAGGAGATTTTTAGCTACAACCCTACTGCGCAGCCTGTTCGAAAACAAGCTAAAAGCTCAAGAATATTTGTCTATGATTACACGCCCAAATACATCGAACAGCATAAATTAAAAAACATTCAGGATACTGCCAGCTACTGCAGCAACGAGAAAACAAGCTGGATAAATATTGATGGAATTGTGAAGGCTGATGTTGAGGCTGTTTGCCAGCTTTTTCAAATTCATCCGTTGCTCCTTGAAGACATTTTAAGTATAGGCCAGCGACCTAAAATGGATGAAATAGAAGGGGTTCTTTTTTGCCTGCTAAATATGCTTTATTTTAACGAGACTAATTGTTCAGTAGAGCAGGAACAAATAAGCATTGCGCTTGGAAGAAATTTTGTGATCACCTTTCAGGAGGATGCCGGCAGGGATGTATTTAATAATATTCGTGACAGGTTACAGGTAGCGACCAGCAGGCTTAGACAAAGAGGGGCAGACTACCTCTGTTACAGCCTGATCGACATGTTCATAGACCATTATTTTGTGGTGATGGAAAAACTGGGCGAAAAAATAGAAGCACTTGAAGAAGAAATCGTACGCGTTAACAATCGAAAATCTCTGGCAAAGCTAAACGCGCTTCGCAAAGAACTGATTGTGCTGAAAAGAAACGTAGCACCAGTGAGAGAGCTGGTAAATGGCTATTTTAAAAGCGAAAGTGAGCTTTTAGACGAAAAAGTAAACAAGTATTTTAAAGATGCCTATGACCATATTGTGCAGGCAAATGATGTGGCAGATAACTACAGGGAAATTATGGCAAGCTTGCAGGATCTTTATATTAACCAGGTAAATCTGAAAATGAATGAGGTGATGAAAGTTATGGCCATTGTTACCTGTCTGCTTGCACCAGGCGCGGTAATAGGTGGAATTTTTGGAATGAACTTCGACGTCATTCCCTATGCACATCAAAAATTTGGATTCTACATTACAGTCGCCGTCATGTTGATTGTGCCATTAATTATGCTGCGTATTTTTAAGAAGAGGGGTTGGTTTTAGAAACAACAGTAAGTTCAGCAATTATTTACCTCACTTTTCTGGTTCTGCCAACTGTTTTATACAAATGCTTTGTACAAATCCATTTCATAAATACTAAAATTCTCAGCTTTTTTTAACCGGCAATAGTAGTGTGCTAACTAACAAGTGAGAGAAAAAGAAATTTGAGTCGAAAACTTTTAACTTGTCTTCGTACAATAATTCAGCTACTTTAGCCGTCCTATATGAAATAATTAATCACTATTCTTTCCAAACTTATGCCAGGAATTGTAAAGCGTGCAGGAAAATTTATTTTAATTGGTTTTATATTCACTTCTATCCAATCATTCGCCGGTGACCCTAACAAAGGAGTACCGGGTGAAAAGAACTTTCCTTCATTATTCTCTAATTCAGCCAACTCTCCCGTCTTAAAAAAGACAGCAGATTCTATTTACGATCTCATTAGCCTGGGAGAATATGGACTGGAAAGGGATGTTTTTTTTAATGCATACAAGGGTTACGAGTATCTCGAAACACGTGGAATGCTTAAGAAGTCAAACCTGTTAACAATTTGTGATTATAGCCAAAGCAGTAATAATAAGAGACTTTATGTTATAGACCTCGTTAACAGCCGGTTACTATTCAATACTTTCGTCTCACATGGCAGAAACAGTGGAAATGAGTTTGCAACCAGTTTTTCAAACTATGATAATTCCAACAAAAGCAGCCTGGGTTTTATGCTTACCGGTGACACTTATCACGGTAAGGCAGGTTTTTGTATGCGTTTTAATGGTGTGGAAGCGGGCATAAATGACCGGGTAAAGAGCAGGGGAATTGTGTTACACGGTTCTCGCTTTGTAAACGAAAACATCATGTCTGAAAAAGGTACTATCGGAAAAAGTCTGGGTTGCCCTGCAGTTCCATTTGGAATACATACAAGAATAATTGATGCTATTAAAGGAGGCAGTTGCTTCTTTATCAATTCCCCGGACCAGTGGTATGTACACAACTCTAACATTTTAAATGCGCAATTCGATCTTGCTCCTGCTCTCCAATTAGCAAATACCACATCTAATGCAAATGCCGACAATGGCTTTTTATCAACGGCTACCGTTAAGTAGTCGCCGGTATAATATGTAGGAAAAGGCCGCTCATTCAGCGGCTTTTTTCATAAAAGTTAGAGGCTGTTGCAATAAGTTTTTCTCGATGCCTCACCACTATTACGAAACATATAAAAAAAGCAACATGAAGGTTGTAACCTGTTAATTTTGTATCTCACCCCGCGATACTCCTACGATTCAGGTACAATGAGCACAGATGTTTCTAATACTATTTTTCAAAAAGCGGTCGCGTTTGTAAATCAAA
>JALYZZ010000107.1 GCA_030948675.1 Bacteroidota bacterium
CAAGTATCGCTTCAAAATTTTGAACAAATACTACAAATGCATCAGCCTGCGCATAAGGCCCTGTTGCAGTTTGAAATAAAATTTTTTCCCTTTGCAGTGATTCTGCAGTAGTACGGTAGGTAATCCAGTTCTCATGATATTTATACAATTGCTGCAAACCGTTTAGTATCACCAACAAAACGCCCAATACTCCTATTACAATCGCCACGTTTTTGTTAGTGTCACCCTGCAAACCGGCTAAAAAAGGTATTGCAGCAGCAGTAACAATTTCGGCCACTTTTATTTGCTTATACCGGGCTTGATTTTCTGCAGATTTCTTTTCCATCCAGGTAATTTGGTCGTCGACCCTGTTTTGAAGATAATCCTGGGATTGCATGTTAGTTTAATTTGGTCTGGTGAATATAGAAAAAGAACTGGTTAAAAGAAAATGTCAGCAAAACAATAGACAAAAGGGGTTTTAGAAACGTTTTGCTCTTGACTAGTTAAACCACTCAAATTTTGAGTTGTAATGTGAATTATATTTGTTATTTATTTTGCTTGCTCTATATTAGTGCAATTCCTGTCCTTAAAAGAAACTATTATGAAACTGTTGAAGTATGTATCGTGTGTCTTATTAATACTGCATAGCCTGCAGTCGAAAGGACAAAAAGTTGAAACAAGTAAGGCAACCACCGAACAGGTAACTGCTATCTACGATTCTATTATAGTAAAAGCCGGACTAGCTTTTGGCCGCGAGGACTATGATTCGGCTTCCTTTTATTATAGACAGGCAATGGACTTGAAACCATCAGATACTTATGCTACCAAAATGCTAAAGACGGTTGAAGTAAATAAATGGCAGTTCGCAGACCGGCAGGCTAAAAGGCAGGATTTACAGAGAAAGGCACTTATCAACACCTTGATGAAGGACGCGTCAACGGCCATCATGGATAAGAATTATGACAGCGCACGGGCTCGATATTCACGCGTTCTTAGTTTAAATCCGGTCGCTTCACAAAGAGAGTTTGCTCAGCAAAAAATTCAGGCCATTGATCAGGCTACAGGAACAGCCGCTAAAAGCTTTCCCCAAAAAGAAGTGGAAACAGGTTCCAACCGTTCAAAAATCGCACAGGAAAAAGTTGCCCATCCTGCTCCGGCTATTTCTGCTCCTTCAGCGGCAAATACCAATGCTTCAGCTTCTGTTCAAAATACCGCTATTAAAAAAGACCAAAATATTATATCTGCAGCTACACCTCCTAAAGCTGATACTGCCACTACACACACTTCAGCGTCTGCATCTAATGCAAACGCCCAAAAAAGCCCCGCAATTGTTTCTGGAACACAACCAAAATCAGGTGATACAGGAAGTACCCACGCTTCAAATGCCATTGTAACGACAGAACAAAATGCAACATCTACAGCAATAAAGACTGCCGATCCGACTAGTAAAGTAAAGTCTGACTCTTTGGTTGCGGCTTCTAATAAGTTTAAACCAGCAACCTCTGCAGCCGACTTTTCTAAAACTGGAGCAAAACCAGCTAAAACAGAAATAGACAGGCTGTTGGATGATGCACTTACCGCTACACTTAATGGCAACTATGAAGGTGCGAGAATAGTATACTATCAAGTGTTGATATCAGGTGCGTCAAAACAACAAAAAGATTTCGCAAAAAAGAAAATAGATGAAATAAACGTTCAACTTAAAAAAGCAAAGGTCGTTGACTCCACACAAATTGCAAGTGCTGGTGATAGGGAGAGAAAAACGGCAGCAACCGAACATGTCGCAAAAAAAACAGAACTAAAAGAAGAACCTAAGCAAACAGTTCCTGTTGCAAAAAAAGAAACATTTCTAACGCCAAAAGATAATAAACCTGTTGTAAGGTCAGGCGTTGCTAAAGATGCTGTTACCCCAAATGCTGGCGACCTCATTTCCACCTCGTCAACCCGTATGAATGATTACCAGGGAAACCAGACGCCCGGTAACTTAGATAACGAAAATAGCAATCTCAATAAAGAGTTTATAAAAATGTTTATATCGCAACCAGCGAAATTAAACATTGCTGATAGCAGTAATGATGTAAAACTTACCTGCCAGGGAGTTGCTTTTAGCGGCAGAAATGTTTTCATCAAATTTTTAATACTTAATGAAAGCTCAACGCCGTTTAATTTGGGAAGCCTTCAACTTGTATACTTACAAAATTATGGAATTCTTAAAAAACTAAGTCCGCATTATATATCTTCGACACCTGCTATTTTACCTGGCAAAGAATATCCGGT
>JALYZZ010000108.1 GCA_030948675.1 Bacteroidota bacterium
ACGGACCCTATACAAAAGACCAGGGATCTGTTTCAGGAAAAACAATTTTAGGAAACAGTACACAGGGCAATTATAAAATTATGATGTTGGGTGAGACTAAAAGCGGCCATTCAATTAAGAAAGAAAGCTCGGTTAGCCTGGTGAAAATGGATGACCCAAAACAAGAAGGTCTGCGTTACAGTATTCTGTTTGATTTTGATAAATCAAAGACGATCCTTTCTTATGAAAGATTTCTTACTGATATCGTAACACCTCTTATTGCTGAAAACGGAACAGTCATTATTCACGGTCATACGGATATTATCGGCGACGAAAAATACAATAACATACTATCCCTAGAAAGAGCTAATAGTGCACAGAAAATCATTGAAAGTGCTTTATTAAAAGCTGGTAAAAAGGGGGTAAATTTTCAAACGCTTGGTTATGGTGAAGATGCAGCTAATGCACCTTTCGAAAACAACCTTCCTGAAGAACGGTTTTATAACAGAACCGTAATTATTGATATACTTCCTGCTAAATAAACTTTTAAAAACATTTCAGGTATAGGAGATAGGCGTTAACGCTTGTCTCCTGTATTTTTTATATTAGGCCTGTGCGGTAGTCGTTTTCAACTCATCGCCATTGCTTTTTAAGTCTTAAGGCAACCTATCCATTAACAAAATTTTTATTCTTCTAGCCCAACCATTCTTTTTTAGTAATACATCTACCTAACATAGATGAAACAACTTTAAAACTCACGGCATTAGCACAGTTTCAAAGCGCTATCCGTTCCGGGAGACCTTCAAAAAAAATTTACAGCAAAAAAAATAACGCCGAATTGGCGTAGGACTTTTCATGCCGTTAACCAATGAAAACAGCAATTCAAATAGCTAAACACTAACAAGCAATCATTAAAACAAACCTTTTACAACATGAAAAAGATGATTAATTCAACAACGTTCTCAACCTGGTTTCACTAAGCTTTTTATTACTTCCATTTGCTTCCTGCAAAAAAGACGCGTCGTTCGAAACCCCTTCAGAGGTTAGTCAGTCAACGATAGCAGCATCGGGAGCACTTGCCATTTCCGGTACGGGTGGAGACTCAATTTATGTTGTGGGAGCATGCGCGGCACATCATCGTGCGGATACGATTGCTTTCAGCAGTTTACCTACATCGATTGGAACTTATCTGACCGCCAATTATTCAGGTTATACATTTAAAAAAGCTTTTGCAGATAAAGATGCTTCTGGTAATGTTGCCGGTTATGTGCTTATGATTGATTATAATGGCAAACCTGTAGGAATTAAATTCGATGCGACAGGTGCCTTTGTAAGAGTACTTGAGCAAAGAGAAGGACGTGACCTTGGCGGCAGAGGTTTTCATCCGAGTGGCCATTTCGATGATAGAGATGGATTAAAGCGTGATACACTTGCGATCAGTGCTCTACCTGCATCTGTTATTTCTTACTTTGCCTCAAACTATGCCACTGATACATTGGTTCGTGCTTTCAGAGGAAAAGATAGCAGCATTGTGGTATTGAGCGTTAACAACGGGCCATTCGCTACTGTATTTGATGCTAATGGTACTTTTGTAAGCCATGCAGCACTTCCTGCCCGCCCTGGTCGCCCGGCATCTGTAACACAGGAGGCATTACCACCTGCTACGCTCACTTACCTGTCAACAACTTACCCTAACTACGTTTTCAAACATGCTTTTATTCTTAAGAACAACGGAGTTACGAATGGTTACGCGGTCTTTATAGACGCGAATGCAACAAAATATGCAATCTCTTTTGACTCGTCGGGCAACTTTGTGAAAGCAGTTACCGTTAGATAATATAAGAAAGGATTACTACCTCCGGGGGCCTTGCAACGCGTGTCAATCAGGTGTATGTAAGGTCCCTTTTTAAAAGTACCTTCATTAACAACTTAACTATTACAATATTAAAATTGCTGTATGTACAATATCCACGCTTTGCAGCCCACGCTATCAAATAAAATTTTTGCAGCAGGCATTAAGTATTATGAGCTAATAAAACTAGCTATAAAGCCGTCTGTTTATAAGGACAACCACAGCAAAGAATATTTTCCATTTATATTAAATGCTGTTGTTAAAGGGTATACCGTACTTGATGTTGGCTCGCACCAAAGGAATTATCTGTCAGATATGTTTAAGATATCAAAACTGCCAGGAAAACTAGTTGCCTTTGAAACCACTACAGCCACGTATAGCTATCTTACTCAAATGAAGCAACTGATGAATTTTGACAATATATGTATAGAGCAGTTGGAGGTTTCAGAAGTGCCCCAAGAGCTTCCTGAAGCAAATAATACTTCCGGTGGAACCGTTATTGATTTTAACGCAAGAGTGAATATAGAAAATAGAACAGTACCCGGTAGGGGCAAAATTGATGACTATTGTTTGAAAAATTTCGCCATCCCGGCGCTTATAAAATTTAAACTTGAATTAAATAATATTGACGTTTTGTTTAGTGCAACTCAATTGTTGCAGAAATACAAACCACAGGTTTTGCTCGAATGCGTTGAAGGAAAAGTAAGCCGTGACACGCTGATTAAAACCTTTGAGTTTCTGACAGATTTACATTATTCAGGCAGTTTTATTTTAGATACCATTAAGGTACCGCTGGCGAGCTTTGATTTTAATATATATCAAAACGAGGTGCTTGGCTTCTACTGTACCAACTTCATCTTTGAGTAGAACACCTGCGTTAACTAAAACAAAAAACCCTCAACTTTTTGCTGAGGGTTTTAATCGGGTTGGTATCTAACAAATATAATCGTATACTACCTCAACTACGGATTTGTTGTAGTGGTAGTAGTTGTCTTTGTTTCTTTCACTGATGGTCCTTTGTGCCTTACTCCTGTAGCATTATGATTCCTTTTAGTAACACTCACGTGTAAGCTGGGATTACTATGGGTGGTTGTTGTAGTTTTCTTGTGCTCGACATGGGTTGCCTGTTGTTTTGTTTCCGTAGTAGTAGCTTGGCCTGTTTGCGCAGAAGCAACTGCTACTGAAGCGATAAGGAACATAGTTACTGATATCTTTTTCATAATTATATATTTTACTGCTCACAATACAAAAGGGATACCATAACAAAAATAAAAATGTATTGAAGGTGTTATAGGCACTACGATTAACAAACCCACCACAAAATTATACGGCCGCGAATACTGCCGCATAAATGGGAGGAATACAAATTCAAAAAACACGCAGGCACATTTGTCGCTATAATAATGAGATTGAGAAAGCTTATTACAATTCGTTTTGCAATGTTTTGAAACGGACGGCATTAAGAAGTTAAGCACAGATAAGCTCCTTGCAAGCTGCAAGGGCATTTTTACGACAAAATTCATTTTTGATATACGTATAGTTTTGTAAAACGTACGTATCTTTAATCAAAGATTAGCTAATGACAACAAAGCTCACACTAAGTATAAACGAAGAAATTGTAAAAAAAGCAAAGCGTATCTCCCAGATTAGGGGTAAAAGCGTAAGTAAGATAGTTGAAGAGTATATTAATTCTTTACCCGAAAAAGAACCAAAAATCATTGCTTCTATTCGTCAAGTTAGTAACATGCTTAAAGAAGGAATTTCTATTCCTGAGAATGTTGATTACAAAGAGTTTATACGAGATAACCGATACAAGGATTACGTAGCAAAACACAGCACAGTAAAAGGATAATAATGAACACTGTTTGTGCTGATGCAAATGTCTTTCTTGAGGGATTATTACAAAGGGGGCAAATAGGCTTAGACTGCTTGGAGATAATTGAGCTTGCAGAAAGTAGGGAGCTCATCTTGTTTATCAGTTCATCAAACTTAATGAACGTAATATACTTTCTTCAAAAATCTGGAAAAGATAACAGGGAGATAGTTTTAACAATAAAGAACCTACTTTCTTTTACTACTGTTATTTCGCCCAATAACACAACTATCATCAACGCGCTTGATGCGAATTTTAACGACATTGAAGATGGGATACAATACTATACTGCCCTGCAAATTGAAAACATAGCTTTTTTTATCACTTCAAATATTAAAGACTTTAAAAAAGCGAATGAGGTGTTACAAGTCTTAACGCCGCAACAGTTTTTGAAGAGATATAAGTCACAGAAAATCTAAATTGTATAAAAAGGTGACCTGCGACAAGATTACCTTTCATAGCAGAAAAAACACCTTTCGTCGCTTTTGTTTTACTGGCAATAATGCTTGCAGCTATTTTCGCAGCGGCAAGCAAAAGAACTAATAATAGTAACTTTGCTAATAAGGGCTGCGTCTTTACGCGGCCCTTTTCTATTACCACCAACTTGATCCTGCTTATTCAACTACCTATTCGTCCATTCAGATTTCTAAGATGTTTTTTCCGGTTTGCCGCATTGTTTTAGCGGTTCGCAGCATTAGGCAAAAACATCAATTGCAACAAAATACTTTCGTTTTGTCAAAGAGACACAAGGCAAACAGATTTGCAACTGGTCAACCTCTTTGCAAAAAGAAACATGAAAAAATTTTTAGTTCTGCTGGCCGCACTGATTAGCACTCTCCAGATTTTTGCTCAACCATCCGCCGGTAATGCACCTGGCGGAGGTGCACGATTTACCGCAACAAACAATGGTCACCTATTTGGCAAAACAGTCGACTCTACAGGTAAAGCCGTTAGCGAAGCATCTGTTATTGTACTTCAAAGTAAGTTTGATACAGCATCTAAAAAAAGCAAAGATGTACTGATAAAAGGAACTTCCACAGCAAGCAACGGCGATTTTAGTATTGAAGATTTACCAATGATGGGCAGATTAAAAGTGGTGATATCCAGCACTGGCTTTAAAGAATTAAAACAGGATTTTTCTTTCATGCCACCGAGAGATCCAAAAGGAACTGCAGGTGGTGCGCCACCACCGATGATTGCAGGTGGTTCAATGATGGGTTCACCGGAAAAAGATCTTGGTAAAATAAAACTGCGCAGTGAAATAAAGCAACTGCAGGACGTGACAGTAACTACAACAAAATCGCTGATGCGTCTGGATATTGATAAAAAAGTATTTAACGTAGATAAAAATATAGTCAGCGATGGGGGAACTGCGGTAGATGTAATGAAAAATGTACCAAGCGTAAATGTTGATATTGATGGAGGCGTGACCGTTCGCAACAGCGCTCCACAAATTTTTGTAGACGGCCGACCAACAAGTTTAACGCTTGAACAAATACCAGCCAACGCAATAGAAAGTGTTGAGGTAATGACCAACCCCTCTGCAAAATATGATGCATCCGGCGGAGGTGCAGGCATTTTAAATATTGTTTTAAAGAAGAATAAAAAAACCGGTTACAATGGCAACATCAGAACAGGAATTAATAAATATGGCGAAAGAGATGCGGGCGTTGATTTCAATGTAAGGCAGGGTAAAATAAATTTTAATGCAGGCATTAATGCAAGAGTACAAAACGGACGCAGCTCTGGCACAACCGAAAGAACAAATTTGACGACACTGCCTGTTACTACCATAGACCAGGTGAACACCGACAGATCAAAAGGCAACATGTTGTTTGGACGTGCAGGTCTTGATTACTTTATTACCAACAAAACAACCCTTTCACTTTCAGGAGTCAAAATTCATGGCGACATAAAACCTGCTTCTATCCTCAATATAACTACTGATAGTTTATTTAACGCAAGTATCATCTCATCGTTCAGTCAAAGAAATACAGCAAGCGAAAGAGTATTTAACGCACAAGGCCTGGTGTTTGGAATGAAACATTTGTTTGCAAAAGCGGGTGAAGAATGGACAGCAGATGCTAACTTCTTCAGCGGTAAAAACAACAATTATTCATTGTACACTACCGACTATTACTTACAGGGCAAAGGATCAGATATTCGAAATACAATGATGCAGCAAATCATTAGCGGCGGAAGCGATAAAAACATCGTTTTACAAAGCGATTATGTAAAACCGATTACAAGCAATGTAAAATTAGAAACAGGCGTAAGGGCAGCGATGAGAAGCAGAATCAATACAAACAACAATTATACATACGATTACACAACGAATACTTTTGTAATTGTGCCTAACGCAGCAAGCAATTATAAAAGCAGCGACAATGTGTATGCCGCGTATGCAAGTATAGCAGGCAGCGTAAAAGATTTTGGTTACAAAATAGGATTGCGGGCAGAAAGCTCAAATTATGCAGGCGAATTGACAGATACAAAACAAACATTCAGCAACAAATACCCGATCAGCCTCTTTCCATCTATTTTCCTTAGCCAGAAATTAGGTAATAACCAGGAGTTACAGGTGAGCTACACAAAGCGCATCAACCGGCCCAACTTTTTCCAGTTGATTCCTTTTACAGACTCTACTGACAAGCTTAATATCACAATGGGTAATCCAAACCTGCTTCCTGAGTTTACCCAGTCTCTTGAAATGAATTACCTGAAGCAGTTCAAAGGAAACAACACCTTTCTCGCTTCTGTGTACTACAAAAAAACAAACAACCTGATGACAAGTTATCTTAGTCAACAAACTAACCCTGTAACCGGCAACACTGCACTCGTAAATACCTTTATCAATGCAAACTCAAGCTACAAGACGGGTGCTGAGTTTACACTACAAAATAACATTACAAAGTGGTGGAACACATCGACCGATATTAATATTTACAATTCAAAGATCAATACCAGCAACGTAAGTAATATATCGCAGGATGCCATTACCAGTTGGTTTGGAAAGTTTAATAGCAGTTTCAAACTTCCTTCAAACTACAGCATTCAATTGTCGGCAATGTATCAATCTAAAACAAACCTTCCTGTAAACAACAACCAGGGTGGTCCAGGTGGTGGACAGGGTGGTGGCCCAGGCGGTGGCGGTCCTCCGGGTATGATGGCTCAAAGCTCATCACAGGGTTATATTAATCCTTTTTACGGTGTTGACCTGGCGGTTAAAAAGACACTACTGAAGAATAAGATCTCGGTTACCTTAAGCGTAAACGACATTTTTAAAAGCCGCAAACAAAACCAGGTATCTTATAGCAACTACTTTACCCAGGAGTACAACAGAATCAGGGACCCACAAATGATACGTCTTAACCTGGCTTACAGCTTCGGCAAAATAGATGCCCTACTATTTAAACGCAAAAGCCAGGGCACCGGACAAACTGGAACAGAAAGTATGCAGTAGTTGACCAACTTCTTTGCAGACCAGTTAACAGTTAAATTTAAAATTGCCAGCATACAAGCATAAAGATTTGTATGTTTAGTAAAACAAACCCGAAATGTAAGACGCCTCCATTTGTCGTTTTACATTTCGTTTTTCACCTGTAGCTTACAACTATTCTTTCATCAGTAGTTGTTGATTTAAAAAAACTGCTTCAATCAATTTTCGGTTTACAACAAATGGCCTATTCAAATCAAACGGTCGTACAAGAAGATGAAAGATTTAGTAAATAAAAAGTGGTTAAACGTTGGGTTACATGTGGCAGCATGGTTAGTGATTTTTTCTTTGCCCTACCTTCTGCGTCCGCCCTACGACCCGCAAAGAACCCAGAACACCGATGCAGAAGGCTTTTTTTATCTCAACCTGATTACCAACTTTTTTTGGGTTGGCGTTTTTTACCTGAATGCTCTTGTATTAACCCACCGGTTTATTTACCATAACAAATACTTCCAATACATCCTTATTTTAATTGGGTTGTATTGTCTCATTATGTTGTTCCATGGCTTTCTCTTTACTCATTTGATTAAACATCACCGGTTCGTTTTTCAAATGTCTGCCAGGTTCAATTTTACTGCTTTTATACTCGCGGTAGTGGCCAGCATTACCTATAAATTAATTACTGACAAGTCGAGAACTGACAAACTTTTTCAACAAAAACAGGAAGAAAATTTAAAAACCGAGTTGTCTTTTTTACGATCGCAAATAAGCCCGCACTTTGTGTTTAACGTACTAAACAATATGGTGGCGCTGGCCAGATTGAAAAGCGACCAGTTGGAACCAACGATCATGAAGCTGTCGAACCTGATGCAATACATGCTGTATGAAACAGACGAAGAGAAAGTGTTACTTGGCACCGAAGTGGAATACCTGCAGAGTTATATAGATCTGCAACAACAACGATTTGGATCTAAAGTAAAAATGAACATTGTGCTCGACGCCAAAGAAGATTGGCTTTCCATAGAGCCGATGATGCTGATACCTTTTGTTGAAAACGCCTTTAAACACGGTGTTGGTATGATCGAAAATCCTGAAATAAATATAAGCCTGCATACAAACGAAAAGCAGTTAGTATTTCTTGTTAGCAATAAATACAATGATGAATTAGAAGACGTAAAAGATAAAACATCGGGGATAGGATTGCCGAATGTAAAGCGTCGTCTTAATTTGTTGTATGGAAAGCAACATGAGTTACTGATTGACCGGAAGGATGGCTGGTTTCGTGTATCGTTAAAATTAAATTTACACTAATGCTACAATGTATAGCGGTAGATGATGAACCTTTAGCACTTGCTTTGCTACAGGATAACATTATCAAAGTACCAAATCTAAAATTGATAGCTACTTGCAACGACGCTTTTGAAGCAACAAAAGCTTTACAGGAAAATCAAATCGATCTCATATTTATTGACATTCAGATGCCTGGCCTGACAGGTCTCTAATTTATCAAAAG
>JALYZZ010000302.1 GCA_030948675.1 Bacteroidota bacterium
GGGAAAGATATCTGTCTATAGAAGGATTATTTACTCCTAACGTTTAAAGGCCTATAAACAAAGAATAGCTGGCGATTTATCACTAGCAATTGACGTTCAATAAAAGACAATGATAACCGGAAAACAACAGGTACGTGGAAGAGTGATACTGGCAGGTGCTGGTCCGGGAGACCCTGCGCTGATAACAGTAAAAACTGCGCGCTACTTGCAGCAGGCGGACGTGGTTCTTACTGACCGGCTGGTTAGTGAAGAGATATTAAGCGAATATGTAAACCCCGATGCAAAGATTATTTATGTAGGCAAACAGTGTAGGAGAGGCGTATCTACCCCACAAGAGACGATTAACGAACTGATTGTCGGGTTTGCACTAGAGGGTAAATTGGTAGTAAGATTAAAAGGAGGTGATGTCTCTATTTTCTCCAATATTCTGGACGAACTTGAAACAGTTGTAGCTCATGATATTCCCTACGAAATTGTGCCCGGTGTTACTGCAGCGTTAGGAGCAGCCGCTTATACAGGCATTCCATTAACTGCCAGGGGCTATTCAACTGCTGTTCGGTTGCTCACTTATTATAAGTCAGATGTTGTTACCGATAAATATTGGCGCGAATTGGCAGAAACAAACGATACACTTGTTTTCTACATGTCATCTGAAACGCTACATGACGTGGTAGAAAAGTTGACTGAAAATAATATTGCAGAAGACAAATTATTAGCTGTTGTTGAGCAAGCCACAACACCATTGCAGCGGGTGCATATTTGCAACCTATATCAATACCAGCAGCAATTGAAAGGGCGATCATTCATTTCGCCTTCATTGGTAATTATAGGAAAAGTAGTTGCCCTGCACCAACAGTTTGCGTGGCTAAAAAACAGCAATAGTAGCGACTATTATTTCAAGCCGGTTAATCTATTTACAACCATCGAAAATTCGAATAAAGCAACTTTAAATGCTACAAGAATCTAAATTAAAAACATTACTTGATTTTGTAGGTACCCTCACCCGAGACGAGAAAATATGGGTGAATGGTTATCTGTTAGGATTGATTACAAACGGGCAAGTGGATACTGAAGTAGCTGCTGTTGCTAAGCCGGTAACCAATAAGATTACAATAACCTATGGTACAGAAACAGGTAATTCAAAAAGACTTGCTTCTGATTTTGCAGCCAAAGCAAAGAAGAACGGTATTAATGCCAAAGTGGTAAGTCTTGATCAGTACAGGTTAAACGACATTGCAAAAGAAAATTATTTTTTAGCCATTGTAAGTACTCACGGAGAGGGGGAGCCGCCTGCTGCCGCAAAAAAATTCTACGATTATATTCATCAAAATAGTCCTGAGTTAAATAAATTGAAATATGGTGTCTTGGCTTTAGGTGATACGTCGTATCCTTTGTTTGCTACCGCGGGAGAAGAAGTTGATAGTCGCCTGAGCAAATTAGGTGCAGAACGGATAGTGCCGCTTCAAAAGTGCGACGTAGATTATGAAAGTGATGCGGAAGGGTGGTTTACTCAGGTGATGCATCAATTGACTACTTCCGCTTCATTAAATGGTAACGGTTCGGTTATAGTTTCTGCCCCTGTTACGACCAAAAAGTCGAGTGGTAAAAAGATCTATAATGGCACTGTCATCACAAATATTAATTTAAATGATCGGGGTTCGAATAAAGAAACACATCATGTTGAAATTGTTGCTGATGACATTGAATATTTGCCTGGCGATTCTTTAGGAGTGATACCCGAAAATCCTTTAAGAATCGTTGAACCAATTGTTGAGTTGTTGGGCATCGACCCAAGTAAAACTTTCAATTTTAGAAGCGAAGAGGTAACTGCTTTTGACCTACTTAGAAAAAAGCTCAATATTTTTTATCTGCCTGAAAGAGTTGTCGGTAAATATGCTGCGCTTGTTGGCCAGGATATTCCTGCAACCAAAATTGCTTTACTCGATCTTTTGAAGATTTATCCTTTAAACGATAATACTCAATTCGTAGAACTGATTGAAATATTAGAACCTATCGCGCCGCGGTTATACTCTATTTCATCATCGCCCGAAGCGCATATTGGAGAGGTGCACATAACAGTTGCAAGAGATAAGTTTCATGTAAACGATGAGTGGAAGTGCGGGTTATGTTCAGACTATTTGTCGCAGTTAAAAGTAGATAGCAACATTGAATTTTACATTCATAAAAACAACATGTTCCGTTTGCCAGCTGATGATAAAGACATCATTATGATTGGGCCTGGAACTGGTATTGCTCCTTTCCGCTCGTTCCTTGCACATCGCGATGCCACTGGTGCTACCGGTCGTAACTGGTTGTTTTTTGGTGATCAACATTTTGTGACCGACTTTCTTTACCAGACCGAGCTTCAAAACTGGAAAGACTCAGGAACACTTACCAAACTGAACGCAGCATTTTCAAGAGATCAAAAAGAGAAGGTATATGTGCAGCACAAAATGCTGCAAAATGGGGCAGAGTTTTATGATTGGATAAATGGGGGTGGTTCCATCTACGTGTGCGGGGCAAAAGAGCCAATGAGTGCTGACGTTGAAGACACCCTAATGCAGATAGTAGAAAAATTTGGAAATAAAACAATAGAAGAAGCTGTTCAGTTTGTAGAGCAATTGAAAGAAGATGGCAGGTATTTGAAGGATGTGTATTAACCCCACCAATCCTCCCCTAAAAGGGAGGCTTAAGAAAAGCGCAGAACCTCCATTAGACTAAGAATGCTATTAGAAATTAGATTTAAAACTATTAAAGACCATACCCATGCCTGAAAATAACGAGAACCTTTCGTCGACCGAAAGAATAAAGACTGCGAGTGACAACCTGAGAGGCACGTTTGTCGAAAGTCTTGCCAATGAAATTACAGGTAGCATTAATGAAGATGATATAGCACTTGTGCGCTTTCACGGTATGTACGTGCAAGACGACCGCGACCGCCGGGATGAGCGTGCAGAAAAGAAATTGGATCGCCTGTATTCTTTCATGATACGACTGCGCCTTACAGGTGGTTTGATAACTCCTCAGCAATATATTGCCCTCCATAATATTGCCGGTGAAAACTCAACCGGAATTCTTAAGATTACCACAAGGCAAACAATACAGCTTCACGGGGTTTTAAAGTCAAAAATAAAGCCCACGCTTATGGCATTTAATCAAGCAGGATTAACAACCATTGCCACATGCGGCGATATTAACCGGAATGTCTTATGCACTTCGCATCCAAAACAATCTCCCCTGCATGCAGAAATCTTTCAGTTTGCGCAGCAGATAGCGGCTAAGCTTTTGCCTAAAACAAATGCTTATTATGAGATCTGGCTCGATGGCGAAAAGCTTGTAGAAAAGGAACTCGAAAAAGATGAATTGTACCAGGACAGGTACATGCCCCGAAAGTTTAAAATTGCCATAGCCATTCCTCCAAACAACGATGTTGATGTACTGGCCAATGACCTGGGATTAATAGCTATTGTCGACAACGGAGTGTTGAAAGGGTTTAACATAGCAATTGGTGGCGGCATGTCTGCTACACATGGTAATGCAGATCATTACGCTCGTCTTGCCTCAGTAATTGGTTATGTAGAGGGTAAAGAAAAAACAATGAAGGCTGTATATGAAGTGTTGACCATACAAAGAGATTATGGTAATCGAAGCGACCGGAAAGTAGCGCGTTTAAAATATACAGTTGACCGGCTGGGCGAAGAATGGTGGAAAAAAGAGATTGAAAGAAGATGTGGTTTTTCGTTGGAGGAAGCAAAGCCTTTTAGCTTCGAATCGCGAAGCGATTATTATGGATGGGAGCAAAATCATGAAGGACTATGGTACTATACCGTCTTTGTAGAGAATGGCCGGGTGCTTGACGACGAAAATGTAGCGATGAAATCTGCCCTCCTGGAAATCGCAAAAACAGGTAAAGCAAACTTTGTATTTACCTGCAATCAAAACCTGGTAATTTCTGATATAAAACTTGAAGATAAGGCTGCGATAGAAGAAATACTCGAGCGTTACAGAATAATAGAACATACAAATAATGCCTCCGTTATTCGTAAGAATGCAATTGCTTGCGTGGCCTTAAATACCTGCCCGCTTGCACTTGCTGAAGGACAACGTTATATGCCTGCCCTTATTTCTAAAATAGAACCATTGCTGATAAAGCATGATTTGATAATGGATGAAATTGTAATGCGAATGACCGGCTGCCCCAATGGATGTGCAAGACCTTTTGCTGCAGAGATAGGTTTTGTAGGCACTGCACTAGGCAAATACAATTTACAAATAGGCGGAGACAGAATCGGTGAGCGGTTAAACAAGCTTTATAAAGAAAGCCTTAACGAGGACGAAATACTCGCTGAACTTGACTTTCTGTTTGAAACTTACAAAAGTGAAAGAAAACCTGATGAAACGTTTGGTGACTTTGCACACCAGAAATGGATGCATAGTGCGCCATTGACAAGAACTGCCAGCAGCTTTAACGAAGTAAACATTGCTCGATAGTCGGTTGCAAAAAGTATTCAGGTAATGATATGAACTGGCGCTACTAAAAAGAGCCATCTTTTGAGATGTAATGACAATGACACCTACCACAAAAGAAGCAAATAATCTGTTCCCGGTTTTTTTAAAACTGGAGCAAATGCGTCTTTTAATCGTGGGCGGCGGCAATATTGGGTTAGAAAAACTGACGACAGTACTCCATAATTCTCCTGCTACAAAAATCAAATTAGTTAGCATTACCATCAGTGACGACATCAAGCAGCTTGCAGCACAACATCAAAATATAGAATTGCATGAAAGGGCGTTTGAAGAAGGTGACTTGTCCGCCGCTGACATTGTCATCACCGCGCTCAATGATCATAAAGCAAGCGAAGAAATTTGCCTTTTAGCTAAACAACATGGCAAACTGATCAATGCAGCAGATAAGCCCGATTTATGTGATTTTTATTTAAGCAGTGTTGTTAAGAAAGGCAGTCTAAAAATTGCCATTTCTACCAACGGAAAATCACCAACCATTGCTAAGCGGCTAAAGGAAGTAATCAAAGACATGCTTCCCGATGAAATGGAAAGTGTGTTGGACAATATGCAAACCATTCGCAACGGCATGAATGGCGATTTTAACGAAAAAGTAAAGCAATTAAATGATCTTACTAAAATGCTTGTTGCAAAACAGGCCGTTCTGGAAGTAGTTAAAAAACCTGCGGAAAAGCAATGGCAAAAAGTAGTTAAATGGTGTTTGTTTGCCTTCTTGTTTATGATAATAGGTCACACGGTGCTTTCTTATGTTCCATATGGCCGCATTGTCGAAGGCATAAGAGCCATCCCTAATTACGTTGATACCAGGTCTTTTTTCATCATGCTGTTTACTGGTTTTCTTGCACAGATGACCGATGGCTCTTTGGGGATGGGATATGGCACTATCTCAACCACTTTTCTGCTGGCTAATGGGGTTCCGCCTGCCATTGTTAGTAGCCGGGTGCACTCTGCCAGGGTGTTCTCAAGTGGGGTTTCAGGTTATAGTCATCATCGTTTTGGCAACATCAATAAAAAGCTTTTCCGTGCCCTGGTTATACCAGGGGTAATAGGTGCCGTAATCGGTGCTGCGCTTGCTTTTTTAGGACAAAAATATTCTTCCTACGTTCGAATTCCGCTTTCTATCTATACCCTCTATCTTGGTTATTATATTGTACGAAAAGCATTTGGTAAAAGAGCCTTTAACGATAAAGTGAGACAAGCAGGTTGGCTTGCTTCTGCAGGTGGATTTATGGATGCATTTGCGGGTGGTGGCTGGGGTACGTTAGTTACAAGCACTTTAATAGCAAAGAGAAGAAGCGCCCGTTATGTTATTGGCTCAGTTTGTCTCGCTGAATTTTTTGTGGTACTTGCCAGTTCTATCACCTTCTTTATACTTTTGAAAAGTGTGCCTCTGCTAGATGTCCTAGGTCTTATTATAGGTGGATTGATTGCTGCGCCAATAGCAGCCCGCCTGGTTGGAAAGCTTCCCCTTAAAACCATGTTCATTATTGTTGGATGTTTTGTAATTCTTACCAGTTTAAACACTTTATACAAAGCATCAAAGCAGGTAATGCAGCCTGAAGCAAAAGTCGAAAGTAAGCACTAGAAGTCTACAAAATTGGGTTGATCTCAAAAGTAGTTTTCTGTACAAATTTTTTGTTTATTCTACCGCAGTCTTTTCAATAGATCTGAACTTCCTCGTTGGCAAAAATGCCTTCAAAAGAAATGTTTGTGCGGTGAATACTTGCATAAACCTTTAAAAATGTATGAACTGCTTGCCTGCCTTCCTCGCCTAAACCGAGGGTAAAATGATTGACATAAAGATCAATGTGTTTCCGCATTACATCCTCACTCATTTCCTGTGAGTGGCTGCTGACATACGAGGAAATAACGGGATAATTTTTAAAAGAGTACGCTACGCTTTGTTTAATTAAGTCATCTATTTTTTGCTGTATCGACTTATCTACATCTCTCTTTACAATTATTCCCCCCAAGGGTATAGGAGCACCCGTAGACTGCTCCCAATATTCACCTAAATCCATCAGTTTAACCAAACCTTTGTCC
>JALYZZ010000331.1 GCA_030948675.1 Bacteroidota bacterium
CCCTTTGCCAGAGCACTCCGGAAATGGTTTATGGCGGGGAGTGGATAACTGGTATTATAATGCAAAGTCGAGATTCCGGTACCGGTTCACCAAAGGCCAATGGCAGCGGGACAGCACGGAGTTCCGGGGGCAATGGGGAATTTGTCATGACGATGAAGGCCGCCTGATCTACAATTATAACTGGTCACAGCTTCATGCAGACCTCGTGCCGCCGAATTACTTGTCAAGAAACAGGAACCATTTGGCTACTACAGGAATTGATCACGGGCTAACAGTTGATCGCAGGGTTTATCCTATCAGACCTAACCCTGCAGTTAACCGTGGCTATATTCCTGGCACTCTAGACAAGCAAGGACGGTTGCTCGAATTTACCGCCGCCTGTTCCCCCTTTTTTTACCGGTCTAATCTATTACCAAAAGAATATTACGGCAACGCCTTTGTCTGTGAGCCTTCCGGCAACCTTATCAAAAGAAACATTGTTGAACAAAACGGATTTCTAATGTCCGCGCGGGATGCACATCCCGGAAAAGAGTTCTTGGCTTCAACAGATGAGCGTTTTAGACCGGTGCATTTATCATCGGGCCCGGATGGAGCCCTTTATGTGACTGACATGTACCGTGGGCTGGTGCAACATGCAGCTTATATAACTCCCTTTTTACGCGACATAACTATTCAACGAAACCTGGTTCAACCTGTGCATTATGGACGGATTTGGCGAATAGTGCCGCAAAATTGGAAGCCGGTAAAATCAAAAAAACTTTCAAACGCCTCATCTAAGGACTTGGTAGAGCTACTAAAAAGCCCTAACGGATGGACCAGGGACGTGGCACAACGATTACTCGTGGAGCGAAAATATGATAAGAATGTGGCAGATGCCCTTAGTAAACTGGCCTCAACTGGCAGAAATAACCTGGGAAGATTTCACGCATTGTGGACCCTGGAAGGGTTGCATGCTAACGAACCCAAAATACTTTTAAAGCTCCTCTCCGACCACAACTCCCAGGTGGCTACGACTGCTATGCGCCTGCTAGAACCTTTTGCAAAAAAATATGAAATTGTTAGAATAAAATTGGAGCAGGAATTATTGCATAAATGGCACCATGTTCCTGCGAAGCAGGTATTGCAAATGGCGCTTTCGGCCCAGGTTCTTAATCATACCATATCGAAACAATTGTTGGCAGGAATAACAGGAAATTACGCCAGCTTCCCCGTTATCAGGGATGCTGTTTTAAGCAGTCTTGGCGATCACGAAATGGAGTTTTTAGAGCTACTGTGGAAAAGCTCGCAATGGCAAAAACGTGAAGCGAACAAGGAGATCTTCCTTGAAATGCTGTCGGCGGCTATAATGCGAAAGAAAAATGCGCAAGAATTGACTACCCTTTTAGTAATGCTGAATGCAAAACAAAATTCATCAAATTGGCGGCAAAATGCAGTTATTGCTGGGCTGACTACCGGTGGAGATAAATCAAATCCTGTTCAATTGAAATCCAGACCGGCCATATTCGCAAAATATACTCAACAGGGTGAGGCACCGCAACTGGCAAAATTATCTGCGCTATTTGATTGGCCAGGTAACAGCAGTAATAAGGGCACTTCAGTTACAAAAAGTTTATTAAACAACGAGCAGCAGCGACTATTTTCGCTGGGCAGACAACATTTTCTTACCACTTGTGCCGGTTGTCATGGCACTAATGGTGCGGGTTTAAAACGTTTTGCGCCGCCTCTAATAGGCTCAGACTGGGTGGTAGGAGACGAACGACGTCTAGCTCTGATTGTATTACATGGACTAGAAGGCCGGATAAAAGTGGCGGGCAAAGTATATGATGCTCCCGATATTTTACCCGTAATGCCTGCTCACTCTACCATGGACGATGCAGCCATTACGGCTATTTTAACCTATATACGTAATGAATGGGGCAACGATGCCGGACCGGTTGACAAACGAACGGTCGGTACGACACGTAATACATCCCAGGGTCGGGTAATGCCCTGGAAACCGGATGAGCTGAAAAAATACGTGACGGATACAAAAAGCGCAGCAAGCAATTAAACGATATTGAAGAATAATACTGTGGGAGAGAATTCAATCAACCTAACAAGTAAAGCATGCTTATGAATCGACGAGATTTTTTAAACAAGAGTACGATGAGTGCCATTGCACTTGCTTTACCCACAAGCTTCTCCGCTGATGCAAAGTCAATGGGGATTGTAGTGCATTCTTACGGTATGAGGTGGAACTCAAAAATAGACAGCCAAAAATACAAGGGTTTCAATAATGCTCTTGACCTCATCGACCATTGCAGTTTTATTGGTGCAGCCGGTGTACAGGTGGTTGTAAAAGACTGGACGAATGATTTTACAAAAAAGGTAAGGGAAAAGTGTGAAAAGCTGGATATGTATCTGGAAGGATCTATTGGTGTGCCTGTTAATTTATCAGATATTGCACGTTTCGAGCAGGAAATAAAAAATGCAAAAGACGCTGGCGCACAAGTAGTAAGAACAGTTTGTTCCAGTGGCCGCCGGTATGAAAACTACCATTCTAAAGAGGCTTTTAAACAACTCCAGACACAGGCGTTAGCTTCCCTGCAACTTGCAGAGCCTATACTACGCAGACACAAAGTGAAACTAGCCGTAGAAAATCATAAAGACTGGCGTGCTCCTGAGTTAGCAGCTATGTTAAAACAAATTAATAGTGAATGGGTGGGGGTAACACTTGATTTTGGCAATAGCATTGCCCTGCTTGAAGATCCTATGGATGTTGTTCAAACCCTTGTCCCCTATGTTTTTTCTACTCACGTAAAAGATATGGGAGTGGAAGAATATGCAAACGGCTTTTTGTTGTCTGAAGTTCCGTTAGGAAAGGGTATACTGGATTTACCAAAAATAATGGCGCTTTGCAAAAAACATAATCCTGGTGTAAAATTCAACCTGGAGATGATTACACGGGATCCGTTGGAAATACCCTGTCTGAAGAAAGAATACTGGGATACTCTTAATGAAGTGCCTGCGTCTGATCTGGCCGCAATAATGCGAATGGTGCGAGAACACAAATTCGCTTCAGGGTTACCAAGAATATCACAACTATCAGCGGAACAACGACTGGCAGCAGAGGAACAAAATATATTGGACTGCCTTGCTTATAGCAATAAGACACTCAGGCTAATTTGAGATCAAATTAAATATTGTAATTACAAATGATTGAACAAGTACTTCCGGGAATTAAACAGTTTGATCTGACCGGCAAATTTGCTATTATCACGGGAGGCTCAAAAGGCCTTGGTTTAGCGATGGCTGCCGGGCTTGCTTCAGCCGGGGCTGATATTATGTTAGTAAATAGAAATGCGGAGGAAGGAGCCATTGCTGCGACACAATTGTCCCGTGACTTTAATATCAAAGCTATTTCATTTGCCGCCGATATAACCAGTATAGAGCAAACAGAAGCTATGATGGCTACTGCTCTGGACAATTTTGGTAAAGTCGATATCCTGATTAACAGCGCAGGCATTAATATTCGTGGGGCTATTAATGAAATAACACCGGAAGAATTTAAAAAAGTAATGGAGGTAAACGTAACTGGTACCTGGCTTTGCTGCCGTGCCGTAGCCCCACACATGAAGAAAAACGAAAGTGGCAGCATCATTAATGTAGCAAGCACTTTAGGCCTTGTTGGTTTGTCTAACCGTACCCCTTATACTGCCAGCAAAGGAGCGGTGGTTCAAATGACACGTGCACTTGCTTTAGAACTTGCTCCTTTTAACATTAGAGTTAATGCTATCTGTCCGGGTCCGTTTTTAACAGAAATGAATATACCGATTGCGGATACTGAAGAAGGTAAAAAATTCGTGGTGGGTGCCACCGCTTTAGGCCGGTGGGCTGAAATGCGAGAGATACAGGGGGCTGCAATATTTTTAGCAAGCGATGCGGCGAGTTACATGGTAGGTTCAATGCTTACCGTTGACGGTGGATGGACTGCAAGATGACCCGAAGATGTAGTAAATTGAAACGGACGAAGCTTTATCAATAACATTCGCTCAAAATTATCAAAACTTGTAGCGCAACGAACAACAGGTGTTACTATTCTGTCAGGTTCATAACTATCGTGCAAAAGCGAGGCTTAATATAAACTCGTATCTAAACAACTTGTCTACATGCAACAAATCATTGTCGGAACGAAAAGAACGAAAGTCCGGTACGCAATGTTAGCCCTGGTCTTTATTAATGTGATGATTAATTATCTTGATAGAAGTAACCTTTCCGTTGCAGCAGCTACGTTAAGTAAGGATCTGCAATTATCAACGGTGCAAATGGGCCTTATTTTTTCAGCTTTTGGCTGGAGCTATGCAATCCTGCAGATACCAGGGGGATTAGTAGCTGACCGCTTCACTCCAAGAATCTTGTATGCCTTTTGCTTAATCACCTGGTCAATTACTACCTTGATGCAAGCATTTGCACGAGGGTTTGTCAGTCTCTTTGGATTGCGTCTGGCTACCGGTGCTTTTGAAGCACCTTGTTATCCGATCAATAACCGCATCGTTACGAGTTGGTTTCCTGATAGTGAAAGGGCATCTGCGATCGCACTGTATGTTTCAGGACAGTTTATAGGACTTGCTTTTTTTACTCCTGTTTTGGTAACTATTCAATATTATTTCGGTTGGCAGGGATTATTTATTACAACAGGGTGTGTAGGACTCGTATGGGGATTATTTTGGTATTTATTTTACCGTGACCCTTTAGATCATTCGGGTGCAAACGCAGCGGAACTTGAATATATTGAAGCCGGCGGTGCGCTGGTAGGCGGAAAAAAGTCTAATGATAGCAACCCATCCATTTGGAACCAGAGCAGCATTAAACAAGTTTTTGGAAGCCGAACTTTGTGGGGAGTATATATCGGGCAGTTTTCAATGAATGCAACGCTCTGG
>JALYZZ010000336.1 GCA_030948675.1 Bacteroidota bacterium
CCAGCAGGGGTACAGGAAGGCATGCAGCTTAGTCTAAGTGGAAAGGGTAATGCGGGTGAAAGAGGTGGAGCAAACGGCGATCTCATTATATTAATTGAGGAGGAAGCACATCCTACTTTGCATAGAGATGGTTTGAATGTTGCGTTCGAATTGTTTATCACTTTCCCAGACGCAGTATTTGGCATCAACGTAGAGGTGCCAACAATAGATGGAAAAGCTAAAATTAAAATTCCGCCAGGAACGCAAAGCGGTAAAATTTTTAGGCTAAAGGGCAAAGGATTTCCTGAAGTAAATGGCTATTCCAAGGGGGATCAACTAATACATGTAAATGTTTGGACACCTCAGAACGTAAGTAGCGAAGAAAGATCAATGCTTGAAAGAATGAATGTGAGTAATAATTTCAAACCTCAGCCAGATAAGAACGACAAGAGCTTTTTCGAGAAGATAAAAGAAGCTTTTAGTTAACCTGATAGTTTTTGGATGGTGGTGTAATATATGCAGGCCTATGTAGCAATACATTTGGCCTGTTTTATTTTGCATCTCCATCATTATTGTAGTATTAGCATCACTTGAAGGGTAAGCCTAACTAAGAGGTTTAATGATAGTAACGAATTTAGTATACTAGCAGGCCTTATCTTCCGGCTAAATTTATATCTAATTTTAAAACCTTGCTACAGCCAAAATCAATAATTGAAGATTTGCTTCCAAAAAATATTATTCCTTTTTCTTACTGTTTTTTGGGTACATTTTCTTGGCCTTGGTTATCAAATCGGCAAATTCCTTCTGTAATAAATCGTTTTGATTAATAGAGGAGTTTGCAAGATTGTAAAGATCATCCCAGGAGTATGTGTCAGCAAATGGAGAATGCTTTAAAAGGGTTCCAAACATTATTACGGCAGATGCAAATTTAAAACAACTATCAGTTTTCTCGATTTGCTGATACTCCGTGTTCGCTTCGTACTTTTCCTGAATCAATTTTTCACTTCCAGTATTCTTGTAAGATAACTGAAACGTTGCAACCGGCGATTGTTTTTGGTTTTCCTCAATCACACCTCTGTTGTTCAAGGCAATTTCAAATACTGCCATTAACGAATGACCGCTGCCTACTTCTCCTCCTTCCAGAGATATGCTCTTATCTGCCAAAGCACTTTTTTTATTATCAAAACCTATTAACCTGTATTCTTTTACCAAACCGGGGTTGAAGGCGGCTTTTAAATAAACATTATTGGCAACCGTATATACTGTTTGAGCAAATTCTTCAACCAGTACTTTTTCGGCTTCTGTTTCATTGTCAAGGTATGCAAAGTTGCCGTGGCCCTTTTTCGCCAGTGCTTCTAATTTGCTGTCTTTATAATTGCCCATTCCAACTCCCAGGCAAGTTAAAAATATGCCGGAACTGCTTTCCTGTGTTATTAGCTCTTCAAGGTCTTTTTCACTTGTTTGGCCTACATTAAAGTCTCCGTCGGTTGCCAGTATTACTCTATTATTTCCACCGGTCATAAATGTATTTCTTGCCAGCCTATATGCTGTGCGAATCGCTGATGCCCCGGGCGTTGCTCCGTGTGGTCTTAATCCTTCAATAGCCTCAATTATTTTTTGCTTGTTTACGCCTAAGGTTGCGGGTAGCAGTTCAATTACTTCATCTCCATACGTTACAATTGATACCTGGTCTGTCGCTCTTAGATTTTCTGTTAGCAGTTTAAATGCACTTTTTAATAATGGTAAACGATTCGGCATATCCATGCTGCCAGATACATCAATCAAAAAAATAAGGTTGGCAGGTGGCGTCTTATCGAGATTGATTTTCTTTGCCTTTAGATTAATAAATAGCAAACTGTTTTTACTATTCCATGGGCAGGAGGTAAGTTTTGAATACAGAGAGAAGGTTTCTTTCTGATTAGCCTGGTTATTTACCTTTAGGTTGAAATAATTCAGCATCTCCTCGATCCTCACTGCATCGACAGGAGGTTTTTCTTTTTCACGTATAAATCTCCTGATATTACTATAGCTGGCCTTGTCAACATGTATGGAAAAGGCGGTTTCGGGGTATTCGTTAGTGTTAACAAAAGGATTTTCTACTGTGGAAGAATAAGTTTCTCCATTATGGCTAATTGGTTCTGCATTCTGAACGTGTAGATTTTTGGTAAAAGAACTTAGCCGGATGGTGGTGGAAACGGCTTTCCTGCTGTTATCCTTTAAAGTAAAATAATTGTATTGAGCAGTATTTACAGCGGTTTTTAAAGTGTCGTAACCAGCTAAGGAAAAAGTAATAGTGTCAATCTTTACATTTGTTGGAATACCAAACGCGCCGGAACTACCCGTATAATAAGGATAAATACCTTTTGAAAAAAGCACAATAGTTGCGCCCTGTATGGGGTTGCCTTTTTCGTCTTTCAACTCACCCCTTAGATAGTACTGGGCATGGCAAAGTTTTGTTGCGAGTGATAGAAATAGTGTAAATGCCAGCAGTCTCAAAACCAATGTTTTTAAGTGGTTGGAAAGTTGTCTGAAACTTGGTTAAATACCGCAAGTTTTTAATGTTTATGCAACTTCTATCTTAAGACAGGCAAATCCGTTAATCTGTTGCTGCATCATTTAATCTTCTTTAAGCTGGTATAACTGCGACAGGTTTCTTCCCAGACCGTTATAATCAAGACCGTAGCCGAGAACAAACTTGTTCGGTATGGAGAAGCAGGTATAGTCAATCTTTACCGGGTGAACCGTCGCATCGGGCTTATGCAGTAGCACTGCAATTTTTAGAGAAGATGGTTGTTGGTTGTACACCTGTGGTAAGAATTGATTAAGTGTTTTACCGGTGTCAATAATATCTTCAAGAATGATAATATCTCTGCCTGTAATATCGGTATCAAGGCCTATAGCTGTGATAACCTGACCCGAACTTTTTGTTCCCTTATAAGAGGCTAGTTTTATAAAACAGATTTCGGCTTCAATGGTAAGAAATTTAAAAAGATCTGCAGAAAACATGAAAGAACCGTTGAGGATAGATATAAAAAGCGGTCTTCTACTTTTATAATCGGTATTGATGGCTTCGGCAAGTTGCTTTACTTTCTCAATGATTTGGTCTGCAGATAAATAAGGGATAAAATATTTATCATGAACATGAATTGTCGCCATCGTGCTTTTTTGCGGTACAAGATAAACCGATATTACATACTTGTACCTCTTTTGTAAAAAGCTGCAGACGCTAGCCGTGGAGCGTTAGGGGCAGCGTACTTAAGGTATATTTTCTCCCCCGCAGCAGGTTGCATACCTTTTTGCAAACCGTTATATTCCAGCATAGCAGACAGTTGAATCCCCTCCTTTTGCGCAATGTCGTGTAAAGACTCGTTTTGTTCTACGATATGTATGTCTTTTGTTCCTTTTTTCCCTTTTCTCTGTAAAAAAATCAACTGGTTAGAAGTAATGATATCTGTAGCCTCAAGCTCATTAAATTCAATCAATTTTTTTAAGCCCACATTGTAGTTGTTTGCAAGTGCGAGCAGCGATGTGCCTGATTCTGCGTACACTACTTTCGCTTCATTTATATTAAAAACAGCATTAAGCGGATACCTTGAGTCAGCAATCTTGTCTTTACCATTTGTTTTTAAAACAAAGACAGGTTCATTTTTTAATTCATTATCATCTGCGTCGACGATTTGTTTTTGAACTAAACTTCCTGTAGCAAATAATTCATCTCCTGTTTCCTTTTTCTGCATTGCCATCAGCGTATATGATTGTAGATCATTTTCAACAACCAATCTTATAAGTTGCTGTGCGTAGGCAGGATTTGTGGCGTATCCCGCTCTCTTCAGTCCTTTAGCCCATCCCTCGTAATCGGTAGGATCTAACTTAAAAAGAAAGGCATACATAGGTCTTGTTCTTAAAAAGTCTGAGTGGTCTTTGTAAGAATCTTCTGCTGAAAAATACTTCCTAAAACATTCGTTCTTAATATCATCATCGTGATACATTGTTTCCCCGGTCCATTCAGATTTACATTTTATTCCAAAATGGTTATTTGCAACAGCGGCAAGATCACTTTGACCACCTGCGGTTTCGAGTATACCTTGTGCAAGCGTAATAGATGCAGGAACCCCGGTTCTTAACATTTCAGAAATGGCAAGTTCTTTGTAACTATTAACGTACGCCTGTATTCTAATTTTGTCCGATTGCCCAAAGGCAGAAGATAGTAATAAGATTGCTGAAAGCAGGGTAGCAATAAGTCTGGTAAATTTTATCATTGCAGTTTTTTTATTAATAATAATCCGTCTCTAACAGAGAGCATAACCTGTTCAACTCTTGTATCCGCAGCTACATGTTTATTAAATGCATCCATTGCCAATGCGTTTTTTCCTTTTATTGGCTGTTCAAGTACCTGTCCATGGAAAAGTACGTTGTCAGCTATTATAAGACCGTTTTTAGACAAACGTGGTAAAACAAGTTCGTAATAGTCTATATAACTTACTTTATTGGCATCTATAAAAACCAAGTCCCATTCATAAGGTAAGGCCGGAATAATTTCTTTTGCATTACCTACGTGTAAAGTAATGAGATTATTGTTTTTAGCAAATTTAAAATTCCGGGCGGCCGTATCTGCATCTTCCTTTCTAATCTCGATAGTATGCAGTTGCCCACCCGCCGAAAGACCTTTTAATAGACAAAGCGCACTATAACCGGTAAAAGTTCCAATCTCTAATATATATGTGGGCGCTAATATCTGACTAATTAAGGATAAAAATTTTCCTTGAACATGCCCACTTATCATATGCGCAAGTGGGTGATTTTCAACTGTTTCTTTATTTATATAAATTAACAGTTCATCTTCAGGGCTCGTCCATTGGTCGACATAAGCTTCTGCAACGGCCGAAATGATTTCCAAAGACATGGCCCAAAACTAATAAAAATTCAAAAAAAGAATAAATAACAGCACTCGAAGATTTTTGAGTGTTTGTAAAACTTTAACACTTTAACAAGCAGCGATGGCGATACTTAAACACGATTTTAAAAATTTTAATGCAGTTGAAGCTAAAGCTGAGCTAGTCCTTTCTTCAAATTGGAATGTATGCTATAGTGCGTGAAGCCGATGTATAGAGATTAATAGACAGGTTTGTATCTAATGAGGCGAAAATGGAATTTCAAACTATACATGCCAAAAAAGCTCTTAATGCTAACAACGAAAATAACAAAAACAAAAAAGGTTGTTTGGCAAGGACTGGAAAACGCGGGCTGAAGTGCTTGTATATTTTAATTCAACTTACTTTTATCTTACAATTTTAACTATTACCCACAGTCATGATTAGAAAATTCTGTGTCTTTTCCGTGTTGGTTTTTTTGTTTCTTCATTCAATTTCTCAATCTGCTAAACGTCCTCTTCTTCCCGGCGATATTTACCGGCTAAAAACCCTTACAGATGCTAGCATTTCACCCGATGGACAGTGGATTGCTTATACAATGACGACTATTGACTCAGCGAAAGATAAACGCAATGCCGATATCTGGATGGTGAGTTGGGATGGTAAACAACAGGTGCAACTTACCAATAGTCCGGACGGAGAAAGCAGCGCCCGATGGAGTCCTGATGGTAAATACATTTCATTTGTCTCTTCAAGACAAGGCGCAGGTTCGCAAATTTGGTTGCTTGACCGTCGCGGCGGCGAGGGAATAAAGCTTACCGATACTAAAGGCGACCTCAATGGTTACAACTGGAGCCCGGATAGCAAAAAGCTCTTATTAGTTATGAAGGATGTGGCTGATACTGGTAAGAACAAACCGCCGAAACCGTACATTATTAACAAGTACAGGTTTAAGCAGGATGTAAGCGGATACCAGTATGATACCGGCAGAACGCATCTATATATGTTTGATGTAGCAACTAAAAAAACAAAACAACTTACTAATGGAGGATACACAGAATCCAGTCCTCAATGGAGTCCTGATGGATCTAAAATAGCATTTGTTAGCAACCGTACTGAAGAGCCAGATAGAAACCGGAATACTGACATATGGGTGATAGACACGAGTGGCAGCGCATTGCCAAAGCAAATAACAACCTGGACGGGCAGTGACTCTGATCCTCAATGGAGCTATGATGGAAAATCTATTGCGTATGTTCGATCAACCTCCGCCGCTACCTACGAAATGTACGATCAGAATACATTGTGTATTGTAAGTAGTAATGGTGGGAAGCCTGTGTTATTATCAGCAGCACTTGATCGGGCTGTTGCAAGCCCAAAGTGGTCTGCAGATGGCAAGAGCGTTGCTGTATTAGTAGAGGACGATCGTCAGCGGTATGTAGCTTCTTTTGATGTTGCTAAAGGCACTATGAAAAAAATAGCAGGTGGCGATAGAAGCTATACCTCTATTGAATCGGATAAAAAAGGTAATTGGTTTGCTTTTATGAGCGAACCTCTTTTACCTGCTGAGTTGTATGCAATTGAAGGTGAAAAAGTAAGGAGACTGACTGAAGTGCAAAATAAATTTATAGACTCCTTATCGCTTGCAACAGTTGAAAAGTTTACGTCAACAAGTAAAGATGGCACTTTAATATCTGGCATAGTTTACTATCCGCCTGGCTTGTCAAAACAAAAATTGCCGACTATTATTTACATTCATGGAGGACCAACCTCGCAGGATGAATTAGCATTTGATATGACAAGACAGATGCTTGCAGCACACGGCTATGGGGTTGCTGCTGTCAACTATCGTGGTAGCCTTGGTCGCGGGCTTCAATTTTCTAAAATTATCTCTGGCGATTGGGGAAACAAAGAAGTGCAGGACATACTTGGTGCAGCAGATTACCTGGTTGGAAAAGGAATTGCTGATCCGCAAAGAATGGGTATCGCAGGTTGGAGCTATGGCGGAATTCTAACAGATTATACCATAGCCTCTGATACAAGATTTAAAGCTGCCAGCAGTGGTGCAGGTGTTGCCGCACCTCTCTCACTTTACGGCGTGGATCAATACATTAACCAGTACGAAAACGAAATCGGTTTGCCCTGGAAAGATAATAATATAGAAAAGTATATTAAGCTGTCATATCCCTTTCTTCACGCCGATCGTATAAAAACGCCAACGCAATTTATGGTAGGAGAAAAAGATTTCAACGTACCAGCAGCCGGAAGCGAGCAAATGTATCAGGCACTTCGTTCACTTAACTTGCCTACTGAATTGCTTATTTATCCCGGACAATACCACGGATTTACGCAGCCAAGTTTTATTAAAGACCGGTTCGAACGTTATTTTGCTTGGTTCGACAAATATTTGAAAAATTAACTGGGTAAGCTTTTTCACAAAGAGTTAGTAGAAGAAAAAATAAATTAAAATTTAAACTAACGTTTGTTAGTATTAGAGAAAGTTCTTTATTTTGTAAGAGTAAGTAGTTGAATTATATATTCTACTTGCCGTTAGATTGCTGTTTTTGCTAATAGAAATTAAGGGTTATGACAGG
>JALYZZ010000344.1 GCA_030948675.1 Bacteroidota bacterium
GTACACCTATATTGCTTTCTATGGCTGCCATGAATCGTATTTTGTTGTAACCGGCGTGAAATTAAGTTGTTAGAAAACAAATTTATTGATTTAAGCGATAAACATTTTTACAAGATGGTAATGGCAACCTCAGCGCCCTTTCTTTCTGCTGATACGTATCCCGCGTAGATAGTGGCAATAACGTCAGACGCAAGGCTGCTGTTACTTTCTATAGGATCTCCAAAGGCTGCTGAACGGTAAAACGCGTCCATCTCGTGCTGGTAGCCTGCAAACCATCCTTCGTCGGGCGACATTGATGACCAACCTTGTTTTGTTTCTGTTTTTTCTACTACATACACCTCTTCAAAATGTTTTGCCAAAGGTGTATAAGCCTGTATAGAAGTATTTGGATTAATGTTGCAAATGGTTCGGTGATTTGTTGTGTTGACCTCAATCCAATTATGAACGCCACCCAGTACTAACTCGCTTGCAATTAAATTGGCAATGGTTCCATCTTCAAAAACAATATGCAGCATTGCAAAGTCTTCGGTGTCTTTATAGGTCGTTCTTAAATATCCTTCGTCTTTAAAAGCAGGCATCCTGGTAATGGCATGGGTACGCGCTGAAATCGTTTTTGGTCGTATCGGATTTCCGTTTCGGGATCTTCCTTCCACGTGTTTGAGATATATAGCTGCTGATAACGGGTGACACCCCTTACCTATCATAGAGCCTCCACCAGAAAACTTCCATTGACCATAAGTTAGAGAATGCGAACCTGAATGAGATTCTTCGCCATTCATCCAAACAATTTGGGCACCTGTCTTTTGCAATAGTTCCCTTTCTTTTTGTATGGCTGGCGCGTACACCCAGTTTTCGGCATACATGATTCTTCCGTCACTGGCTTTTTCTGCATCAAGCATTCTGCTTACACTTTGCAGCGCATGCTTAAGTCCTTCTTCTTTAGAAAAAGCATCTCCGTTAAATTCTTTACTCCCATCGCCAAAGTAACCTGTAAAAGGCTTTTCGACGATAACGTGTTTGTTTTGTTGTAATGCTGCAACTACAATCGGTTCATGGGTAACAGGCGGAGTACATACATGAATAATATCTGCTTCGTATATTAACTCATCAAGACTATCAAACGACTTCAGGTTTCTTGGCCCGGTAAACTTTTTTAAATTTTCCAGGGAAGTTGAAAAAGCACCTGCCACTTCTACCCTTGTGCTAAAAACCCTTAATAAAGCATCGTAGTGAAATTTTGCGGCAAATCCTGAACCGACAATCCCAGCTTTTAAAGTTTTTTTTTTCATATACTGATGATGCTGATTCAAAAAATACTGCTGTGTTTCGTTGATTCGCCGTTTAAAAAGTTCATGCAATTTTATCACTGCACGAGCAACATTACACCTTACTGATGGACTAACTTATAGTAGACATAACACCTCTGAAAAATCCAATGGATTCAGCAATACCCGGCAAAGGATCACTCATGTCTTTCTCAAACTCAATGCTGCACATTCCTTTGTAATTATTTTTCTTCAGTGCTTTAATGACTGCATCAAAATCGATCACTCCTCGTCCGATCTCAATCGCTTTTCCGTCTCTTTGAGCAAGCGAAACATCCTTTATATGTAGATCGTACAGCCGATCTCTGTACTCTTTAATTGCTTTTACTAGATCAGTTCCTGCCCTTTCCGCGTGCCCAATATCGAGGCAGAGACCCATCCTTGAATCACGGTTTTTAATCCGGTCATACACCTGTTGCGGACCCGGGTACAGCTTGTCTTCCGGACCATGATTGTGTATCGCTATCCGTATATTGGTTTCTTTTACTTTTTGTTCCGTATAGTCGATTAGTTCGTATTCAGGCACCCCGACAATCAAATTAACCCCTACCTTTTTTGCATAGTTGAATGCGTCATCAACGGCCTGTTTGGTTTTCATGTAGATTACGCCAACGGCATACACATTGATGTCTGCAGCAGCAAATTGTGCCATTACAGATTTAATTTTCTCATCGTTGCTATTGATGGGAAGATGAAATTCTTTTAAAGATAGATTTTTAACGTTGATGCGTTTCATCATTGCAATTGACTTCTCTAAGTCAAACTTGTTGAAGGTGTAGCCAGCGATACCAACAGGTAAAAGATCGCCATGGCTTGCTACAAAATTGGTTGAACTAGCGGCTGCTTTATTAATTAAAGGAAGACTGACTGTGCCAGCCAGCCCTAATGCAGTTTTCTGTAAAAAGTGTCTTCTTGATTGTTCCATAATAGCAATTGTTAGTTTTAATCTTATCTATGATTTATTAGCTTTTCAAACTTATTGCCTGGTAGCCATCTCCAATGCTTTTGTAGCTGTGTAATATTTAGCAAGCATGTTGGGCACTTCCCATGATGGCAGTTTTTTTTCTTTCAAATATTGCAGATATCTTGTCATCACCTGCCCAAAATGCGCTTCATGACCTATCTTATAAGACTGAGGAATAACGACTTTCCATCCGTTTGTAGTTTGCTCTGTTGATATCCCGGGATAAGCAGTGTTTATTTTTGCAATCGCATCCTGTAGCAGTTGTTTAAAATTGGATGTATTAGCAGTGGGTATTACATACAAAGTCGGTTGATAACCTTCTTCTTTGCCTTGCTTTATTTCCAGATTAGCCTTCGTACCCTTCAATAAGCTGTAATGAGTATCTCCTCCTGCCGGAGCCTGGTATTCCCAACGGGCAATTGTCTTGACATGTATATTTTTTAGTGTATAATTTATTTCACCATTTCCATGTGTCTGCAGAACTGTATCATTCTTAACTAACCCTGTAAGGTATGATGGAAAACCAGTGGTGTTTGTTACCAGTTTAAATTGAGAAAGCGTAATGGGCTGCGGCCAGATACGGGAAGAGGTAATGCTGATGTCTTTTTTGTAATCGATTGTTTGATTTGGAAAACATTCCCATTGCACCAAATCTATCAGATGGGTGCCTACATCTGCAATTGCATCACCTTGCTGGGCGGGATCAAAGAACCAGGATGGCCGTATCAATGTTTTTCCCGAGACAGACTTATAAAAAAAATGAACGCTCTCTATAAGTACAGCAGGATCACTTTCTGTACCTGTCTTAAGCTCGCCGAATACAGCCGGCATGTTGGCCAGTTCTTTCTGTAAAATATTAGTGATTTCAGACCTTTCGGTCATGATATCGTACAACAACAAATTCTTCTGTGCTGCTTTTGCGAAAGCATTTTCCAGCAATTTAAAGTTGGTGAAGTTTATTGCCATCGGCTTGTCTCCAAGTACATTAAGCCCTGCATCAATAGCTTTATTAATATACTCTGTTTTTTGCCGGTTATTACCGGCAAGTACAACAACGTTTCCCTTTTTTTCACTAAGCATTTTTTCCAGGTAATCGTTGCCCGTATATACCTTCTCAATCCATTTTGTAGGATTTTCAGCCCGTTCATTGTATTGTTTTATAAGTGCAAGATGTGCATCCAATTCATTTCCTGCAGGCGCATAAACATTTACTTCAGGATCGATACCAGGGTACATTTCTTTTTGAACAAGGGCCGCATGAAAGTGACCGGGATCTAAAGTGATTAGTTTAACAGCAGTATTGACTGCCGTAGCATTTGACGAAGCTTTATTC
>JALYZZ010000391.1 GCA_030948675.1 Bacteroidota bacterium
CTTCTACACCGTGCAAAATCATGTTCATGGTGCCAATAATGTAGGCCAGTGATTTTTTCTCTTTGCCGTAAAAGGTCTTTTTCTGTAAAACTTCCCAATCTTTTGTGCTAAGGGTTTTTTTAGCGCCCTCCCCTTCGGGGAGGGCCGGGGTGCGGCTTTTTAGATACTCAAATGCTTCCACCAAAAAACCTGCACTACCTACTGCACCGTCATAAATCTTTTGTCCAATTTCGGGGGCTACCACTTTTACAATCGTTTTAATCAAAGGTCGGGGCGTATAGTATTCTCCACCGTTACGCCCGGCGTTGCCCATATTCTTAATCTTGTCCTCATAGAGGTGGCTCATTTCGTGCTTTTCCGCATGGGTTCTAAAACGCAGTTCATCAATGCGGTTGATTACTTCACGCAAATTGTAACCGCTTTGTATGCGGTTTTTTAGCTCGCTAAAAATCTCGCCAATTTTGTATTCAATGGTATCTGCACTTTCGGCATCGGCTTTAAATTTTTTGAGGTAAGGAAAAAGTTTGTGGTCAACAAAATCTTTCAGGTCGTCACCGGTGAGGGCTTTGTGATGGTCAAGAGCCCCTCCCGGCCTCGCCGAAGGGGAGGAGACCTTTGGTGTAGCCCAGACCGTCCACTGAAATTCAGGGGCAATGATGTTCGTGTATGTCTTGCCCGAAAGCTCGGCTGCTGTGGCTTTGTCCTTCTCCAGATCGTCCAAATATTTCAGGAACAAAACCCAGGAAGTCTGCTCTACATAATCCAATTCACTTCCGCAACCTGCGTCCTTATGTAGTATGTCGTCTATATTCTTAAAGGTTTGTTCAAACATAGTTTCGGTTGCTCTATTAATTGTGAGTGCCAAATTTAGGTGATGCATTTGAGAAAGATGCAGTGCTGATGAGGGAGGATCCATCTGCTGGGGTTGGCAGGTTGGACGTTGGTATTTTTCGCTCTTTTGCAGGTTGGCTTTGTGTCTGGGTTTTGTGTGCCTTGCAATGTGCTAAAAATAGCGTGGGGCAGTGTTGGCAAAGTTTTAGGGTGTGTCCAACAGTTACGAGATGTGTGCAAATAGGGTGACGTACAACGGCTTTATTACTCCGGTTGGTCATCGTTGCGACGCATTTCGTTCTTCGTTAAATCTTTGTGCAACTCTTCCCTTTTATCCGGAACTCATGTTTTTCCCATTCAGATTTTAAAACAACCGGTTATTTCGTTAGCTGTTGGTCAACGGTACATTGCGAAAAAAAGCGTTAACAAGCAGGCGTTTCAGCAGCTATTTTCTTTCTGTTCTAATCTGATTGTTTACTGTAAATTGCCATTCGTTTAACCCTCGTTCATGAATTTTGAGAGATACCTGATAACTATTGTTTGTTTGTTTTTTGCAACGTCGGCGGCAGCACAAGATCTCAGCAATAAGGGAACAGAATTCTGGGTTGGTTACGGTTATCACCATGCGATGACTCATGTATCGAACCAGGTGGAGAACGAGCAAGACATGGTGTTGTATTTTACGGCGGATGAAAACGCGATTGTTAAAGTAGACATACCACGGCTTGGATGGAGTAAAACGTACCAGGTGTCGGCAACCAATGTTACCGAATCTGATCCAATGCCCAAAAGCGGCAGCCAGGATGCGAGACTAATCCTCGAGCAGATCTACCCCTCCGGCATTCACATTACCAGCGACAAACCAATTGTTGCCTATGCTCACATCTACAATATGAGCGTATCGGGTGCAACGTTGCTGTTTCCGGTAGCTACGTTGGGCCAGGATTATTATTCACTCAATTTTACGCAGCGCTCCAATGCAAGTGAGTCGAATAGCTGGGCATATGTTATTGCTACAGAAGATAATACTAACGTAGAAATTATTCCCTCGGCTAACACCCTCAAGCATACCGTGGGGCAGGCTTTTACGGTTACTTTAAACAAGGGCGAGGTCTATAACCTGATGGGCACCACAAGCGGCAACATCGGCGGAGACCTTACCGGAACGAGGATACATTCTGTAAGTACAGGGTCGGCTGGCTGTAAGAAGATTGCTGTTTTTTCCGGGTCTGGCCGGTTATCCATCTACTGCGATAATACTGTTACCAGTTCAGATAACCTCATTCAACAAGTATTTCCCAGCAGTGCGTGGGGAAAAAAATTTCTTACTGTACCTACAGCAAAACTGACAAATAATTATTTCCGCATTGCTGTATCAGATCCATCCACTGTTGTAACGGTTGACGGATCTCCACTTAATAACCTGGTTAAAAATTTCTATTACGACATCTTAGCAAACAGTCCTAAAAGTATCGTTTCAAACAAGCCAATTATGGTGGCGCAATACATTACCTCGACCAATAGCGCTGATGGTCCTACATGCAGTAATTCATTCAACGGCAATGGAGATCCTGAGATGATTTATATAAGCCCTGTGGAGCAGACAATAGATAAAATAACCCTCAACTCTACCACTCATTTTAAAATAACATCTCACTACATTAACGTAGTTATTAAATCGTCGGCTATTAACAGCTTTACACTCGATGGAGCTACCGTTAGTTCTTCATTTACCACACATCCTTACGATCCTTTGTATTCTTATGCTGTGTTTACAGTTGCTGCCGGCCCTCACAGGCTACAAGCCGACTCTGGTTTTAATGCGATTGCTTACGGTTATGGTGCTTATGAATCATACGGCTATAATGCAGGAACTAATATTAAAGACTTGTATCAATTTCTTACACTTAGGAATAAATATGCCACCGTTAACCTTCCATTAACCTGCAGAAATACTAACTTTTCGCTATCGGTTACGCTTCCTTACAAAGCGTCTTCCCTTAGTTGGGATTTCGGTGGCGACTCCCATATTTCTCCAAATAATGTAGTCACTCAAAATAATCCACTGCCAGACTCATCGTATATGTTGGATGGAAGGAATTTATATGTATACTCTTTGCCGTCGTCCTATTCATTTAATGCAACGGGCAGTTACCCGCTGAAAGTAATCGCTAATAATCAAACGAGTGACGGTTGTAATGGCACTCAACAGATAAACTATACTATACAAGTTATCGAACCCCCGTCCACTGATTTTACATTTACCCATGCTGGCTGCGTTACCGACAGCGTTTATTTTAAAGATGCTTCAAATGCGAATGGAAGACAACTAAAAAAATGGCTTTGGGAGTTTGGAGCCGGCTCTAAGGACTCTGTGATGAATCCTCGCACAGCTTTTTCTCAGTCGGGTACTTATAACATTAAAGAAACTTCTATAAATGACATTGGTTGTGCTACAGATACCGTCAAGCCTTTTACCATTGCTCCCCAGCCGGTAGCCAACTTTAGTTTTACCAAACTTGTATGCGAAGGAACTGCTGTCACTTTTACTGATGCATCAAGTATTGCCGCGGGTAAGATTGTTAAATGGTATTGGAACCTGGGAATTGGCAATACAATTACTAATTCAACCGGGGCAGATGTTAAACAGGTGTACGCTGCCGGCACATATACTGTTTCGCTGCAGGTCGAAAATGAGTCAGGATGTAAAAGCACACTGGCAACGCAAACAATAACAGTAAACGCTGCGCCGAAAGTGAATTTCGACATGCCCGGCGCTTGTTTGCCATCGGCTGTTGCGGTCTTTACCAATGGTACTACGATAAGTGATGGCAGCCAAAATTTGATCACTTATGTATGGACATTTGGCGATGGAGGAGCATCAACCGAAAAAAGTCCCCTGCATACATATACCACGTCTGGTCCGTTTGCTGTACATCTGAAAGCTACCGCTGGTTCAGGCTGCGCTACAGACTCTACAAAAAACTTTTCCAATATCTATCCTCAACCTGTCGCCGCATTTACCTATAATCCTTCTAAAATTTGTGCGTCTGATAGTGTTCGTTTCGCCGATGCAAGTACTGGCAGCAACAGTGCTGTCACTAGTTGGTTTTGGAAATTGGGCGAGGGCACAACCAGTACCAATCAAAACCCGTTTTATAAATATGCTGATAGTGGCTCTTACCGGGTCTCGTTGTCAGTAAAATCCGTTTATGGCTGTGCGTCAGACACTGTGCAAAAAGCTATTTATATAAACAAAACTCCCGCCGCCGCCTTTACTATTTCAGCTTCAACCTGTCAAAACGAGCCTTTTACCATTATTGATCAATCAAAGGCAAATTCTGGTACAATCACTAACTGGTATTGGAAGTTTGGTGATGGAACTACAGAAACCCACTCTAATGGTAATCCCTTTACTAAGCAATCAAATGCTGCCGGTAATTACTATGTTTCGCTGATCGTTCAAACCGATAATGGTTGCAAAAGCGACAGCGCAAGTCGCATAGCTGTGGTAAAACCATTGCCGGTGGCGGCTTTTGTATCACCGTTAGTATGCGTAAACGACCCCTATGCTTTGTTTAAAGACAGTAGTTACATGCCTGGAACCAACAGTACGGGCACCTTTACTTATTCATGGAGTTTTGGTGATCCTGCTGCCACGCCTGCAAATGCAAATACCTCTGCAATACAAAATCCTCAACATAAGTATCAATTCGCAGGAACATACAATGTCGCCCTTACCGTTACGGCTGTCAGTGGCTGTTCTGCAACTACCACCAAAGCAATTACTATTAGCGGCGGAGCGCCAAAGACAGATTTTTCTATTATTGATGTCGGTGCTGTTTGCAGTAATAGTGCAATTCGTATTAAAAGTAACGCCTCGATAGATATTGGCTCTATTATAAAAGTGCAGGTCATTTGGGATGCTCAGGACAATCCTGGTGTAATTATAACTGACGACACTCCTTCTGTTGGAAAAATTTATACCCATACGTACCCTCCGCAGCAAATCGTAAAAACATTCCAGGTAAAAATGATTGCGTACTCGGGTGCTAATTGTTTTACGGAGAAAGTGATACCCGTTACAGTAAATCCTTCTCCTGCAATAGTTTTTTCAGCGATTCCTGGTATTTGTTTAAATGATGCTCCCC
>JALYZZ010000426.1 GCA_030948675.1 Bacteroidota bacterium
GTCAAATGGAGCCGTATGGGCCGGACAACCTTCGTCCTGTGTTTATCGTAAAAAATGTAATCGACTCCGGTAATTCTAAACTGGTTAAAGAGCAGCACATCCGATTTTGCGTTAAACAAGGGAATTGCAGCTTTAAGGGAATTGGCTTTAACATGGCCAAAAAGTTCGATTTAATTGAAAGTAAAAAACCGCTTGATGTTGTTTTTACTTTAGAAGAAAATGAGTGGAATGGACAGAAATCACTGCAATTAAAAGTAATAGATTTTCGAATTACTGAAAATGAAATCGAGGCTTGATCGTTAAACTTCTTACGATTTTTTGAAGGATTAGCTGCAACTGAAGCTTTGTCAATAAGCTTCGTAATATGAGCCCGTAATAAATTAAAAAGCTGCTGCAAGTTGAGTTGCAGCAGCTTCAAAAAATTCCAGAAACAATTAGCCCTCTGTCACCAACTCAGATTTCGTTTCTCCCTGCATCAATTCAACACTTCGTTCTATAAAAGAAGTAAGCGCATTTCCTTTTAATAAGCCCTGGCTAAGTAAAGCAAGGTCAGCCAAATTACGAACTTGTTTTTCCTGCATCTGAGTATCGCTTTCTTTTAGTAATCCCTGGTAAATTTTATGGTTTCCATTTACTGTAAGAGTTACTTCATCCGGCATGTTTGCATACCAGCTTGCCATTCCCCCGCCCATAGCTCCCATGTCTTTCATACGACGCATAAACTCCGGTCTTGTAGCCACTACCGGCGCAGCCTCAGCACTTAAACCCTTCACCTCAACTGTTACATGAAGCTCAGGAATTTGTATCCCAAATAACCCCTTTAATTTTTCTTCTTCGTCTTTACTTAAAACACTCGATTGCTCTTCGTTTTTATTAATCAAATTATCAGCAATGTCAGCATCAACGCGGGTAAACTGAACGTTTTCCCATTTCATTTCCATTTGATTAATAAAAGCATTATCAACAAGAGTTTCCATCTTCACTACCTTGTATCCCTTGCGTTGTGCCGCTTGAATATAAGCATCTTGCTGAATAGGATCGGTAGTGTATAAAATAACAATTTTACCGTCCTTATTTTTTTGCAGGGTTTCTGCTTCCATTTTATACTCATCCAATGTATAAAATTTCTTTACACCGTCCTGTTGCGAAGCGTCTTCCATCAATAAAAACTTGTTTGCCTTCTCCAAAAACTTGTCATCTGTCATCATGCCATACTTCACAAAAAGACCAAGGCTCTCCCATTTTTCTTCAAGAGATGATCTTTCATTTCTGAATATTTCCTCAAGTTTATCTGCAACTTTTTTGGTAATGTGTGCATTAATCTTTTTTACGTTTGGATCGCCCTGCAAATAACTTCTGCTAACATTTAAAGGAATATCCGGACTGTCAATGACGCCGTGCAGCAACATTAAAAATTCAGGTACAATGTCTTTCACCTCATCCGTAACGAACACCTGGTTGCTGTACAATTGAATTTTATCTTTTTGTATCTCGTAGCTCTGCTTAATCTTTGGAAAGTATAAAATACCGGTAAGGTTAAACGGATAGTCTACATTTAAATGTATCCAGAATAGAGGTGTTTCTCCGTAAGGATATAACTCTTTATAAAAGTTCTCGTAATCTTCCTTGGTTAGTTCAGAAGGTTTTTTAGTCCAGGCAGGTGAAGTGTTATTAATGGGTTTTTCCTCTTTTTCTTTATCGTCCTTATCCTTGTCTTCTGCAGACGCGTTCTTATCAATAAAATAAATGGGTATCGGCAAGAACCGGCAAAACTTTGTCAGTATTGATTTAATTCTGTCTGCATCTAAAAATTCTTTGCTTTCTTCATTAATATGGAGAACAATCCTGGTACCTCTGTCAGGCTTTTCTATCGAGTATAATTCATATTCAGGGCTGCCATCACAGCTCCAGTAAGTAGCAGGCTCATCTCTAAAACTTTTGGTATACACTTCTACCCTTTCACTGACCATGAAAGCACTATAAAAACCCAAACCAAATTTCCCTATAATGTTTTCTTCATTCTGACCTTTGTATTTTTTCAAAAATTCTTCGGCACCGCTAAATGCCACCTGGTTTAGGTATTTGTCAACTTCTTCCTGAGTCATACCGACACCTCGGTCGATAATACTGAGTGTTTTTTCTTTGGCGTCGAGCTCAACCTCAATGCGCAAATCGCCGATATCACCTTTTGCTTCACCTATTGATGAAAGCGTCTTTAGTTTTTGTGATGCATCCACAGCATTACTTACCAGTTCACGTACAAAAATCTCATGATCGCTGTATAGAAATTTTTTGATGATCGGAAAAATGTTCTCGGTCTGTACCCTGATACTTCCTTTGGCCATATTGTTTTATTTTAAAATTAGAAGATTTGTATACTCGGGCAAAACAAAGCAAATGCCAAAGCACGGTTAACGCATCAGTACGGAAAATTTGGCAGTCAACAGCTTTTTAAAACAACTGCAACCCTTCTCTTTCTGCCTTTTAATGCAAAACAAAATTTGATTGTACCGGTGCAACAA